>CAZTFZ010000012.1:0-13217 GCA_964613105.1 uncultured Porphyrobacter sp.
AACATGAGGGGCTCCATTGATGACAATTTTTCGCCCGACGACTGAGCGTAGATTTGCCGCGCCTTCCTTGACGAAAGCTGCATTGACGGCCGCCGCAATGTTTGCCTCGAGCGCGCCCGCTGCGCCCTTGCTGGCTCAAGACCCAGCATCAGCGCCAGCCGTTCCCGGGCAGCCTCCTTCTACCCGTGTGGCGGTGACAGCCGATCGCATGCTCGACGTTGAAAGCGGCCGCTATATCGACAATCCCGTGATCGTGATCGAGGATGGCAAGATCCTGTCAGTGGGCAGTGGTTTGGCAGTCCCAACCGATACGCACGTCATCGATCTATCTGGCCACACGATTCTTCCCGGCCTTATCGATATGCATGTCCATCTGGATGGCAGGCCCGAATATGGCGGCTATTCCTCGCTCCAATTCTCCGACCGTTTTTGGACCGTCATTGCCGCTGCCAATGGCGGGAAAATGCTGCGCGCTGGCTTTACCACGGTGCGCAATTTGGGCGCGAGCGATTACAATGTCGTTGGTCTTGATCAAGCGATTGAAGCGGGCTGGATCCAAGGCCCGCGGATTGTGGGCGCGGCCAATTCCTTGGGCGCAACTGGCGGCCATTGCGACCAGACGTTCTTGCCTCCCAGCTTCGATGCAAAAAGCCCTGCTGTTGGCGACAGTCCCGATGAATTGCGCAAACGCGTGCGCGAACAGCGCAAATATGGGGCAGAGGTGATCAAGGCGTGCGCAACCGGCGGTGTTTTCAGCCGCAACACTGCGCCCGGAATTCAGCAGCTAACCTTGGAAGAGCTGACCGCGATTGCCGATGAAGCGCATTTCTGGGGCCTCAAAGCCGCCGCCCATGCCCACGGCGCTGCGGGCATTACCGCTGCAATCAAGGCTGGGTTTGATACGATTGAGCATGCGAGTTTTGCCGATGATGAGGGCATCAGGCTTGCCCGCGAGGCAGGCACTTTCTTTGCGATGGATATTTTCAACACCGAATACACTCTGAGCCAAGGCGCCGCGAACGGCGTGCTTGAGGAGAATCTCGAAAAGGAACGGCAAGTATCCAAAGCCCAGCGCGATAACTTCACCAAAGCCTATCGCGCGGGCGTGCGGATGGTCTTTGCAAGCGATGCAGGGGTGATGCCGCATGAAGATGTCGGCGGTCAGTTTGCGGTCATGGTCAGGCTCGGCATGAGCCCGATTGATGCGATCCGCGCGGCAACCATAACCGCCGCCGATGCCTTGGGGCAAAGCGGCGAGGTTGGCACTTTGCGCGTTGGCGCATGGGGTGACCTCATTGCAGTTGATGGCGATCCCTTGGCCGATATCAGCGCGCTCGAAGAAGTCGATGCCGTTATTAAGGGCGGCGTATTGGTGCGGTGAGTGCTGCCTGTTGATCATTCGCAGGGCAGCTGACTGATTAGAATAAGCCGCGCTGCGAGCCGCGTGACCAGCCATCGCTTGTCCGGTCTATCTGCACATTGCCAGCTTGAGCGACGGTTTGAGGAATGCACAGCGCCTTGGCAGCCTCTCCCTCGCCGTTTAGCCAAGAGCCGTAATCTTTGGGAGCCAAGACCACCGGCATTCGCGCGTGGACTTGCTCCACTGGCCCCGCGCTATCGGTCATCACCATGGAGAAGCACGCGCCCCACTCATCGCTTTTCCGCCAGACACCTGCGACGCCAAGCAATTCTTGGCCCTCCAGCGATAGCCAAGTGCGTGTTTTTGCGCCTTTGCGTCCCTCTGCTTCGGCCCAAGCGCTCAAAGGAATAAGGCACCGACGTTTTTGAAAGCTGTCTCGCCAGAAATAGCTATCAAGCTTGTCGAGCCGAGCGTTGTTAACTGGTTTGGGTTTTAGCTTTTGACCCTGTTTACCGGTCAATATGAGCGGAAAGCCCCAAATCATTTGCTGAAGCGCCATTTGGTTTTGCGTCGCTTGGTTTTGCGACACCCCTTGCTCATCAGCGGTAAGCACGAGCCCCGGATAGCCGGGAAACACCTCGCTGCCAAAGTTAGCGCCGCCCGAAACAGGCTGCGTGCCAAACCAATCACCAACCTCGCTTATGGTTTTGGTCATCCGGTATAGATTGCACATGCCGCGACCTTTCTCGCTCTCTCAAGCCTTGCTCGCGCTTACTCAGGCGTTGCCGACCACAAAACAGGCCGCAGCGACCAGCGCGCCAGTCCAGCGATTGGAACGAAAGCGTTCCAGCGGGTTGTCGGCATCCTCTGCATCCAATGTCGCCACTTGCCACACAAGATGCAAAGCCGCCGGGATAAGCGCCAACAAGGCCACCCAATCTGCACGATAAAGCCAAATGCCCAAGCCCCACAGAGCAATTGCCGCAGCATAAAACACCGCCACCCCGCCGCGCACATGGCTACCCATTTTGAGCGCAGACGAACGGATACCAACCAGCGCATCGTCCTCGCGGTCTTGCAGAGCATAAATGGTGTCGAAGCCAATGACCCAAGCCGCAGCCCCTGCATAAAACGCTGCGAGCGCATCAAAATTGTCCCAGCGCAATTCGGTAAAACCCACTAGCAGCCCCCATGTGAAGACCGTGCCAAGCCACGCTTGCGGCCACCAAGTGATCCGTTTCATGAAAGGATAGGCTGCCACCAAGGCTATGCTGGCAAGAGCGACCAATTGCGCGCGCCATTGCAATTGCAGCAAGACGATCAGTCCCACACAGCACAAGACGCCAAGCCAAGCCCAGGCTGCACGCTTGCTAACCCGCCCGCTCGCCACAGGCCGGACAGCGGTGCGCGCCACTTTGCTGTCGAGATCAGCGTCGATAATATCGTTGTAAACGCACCCTGCCCCGCGCATCGCAATGCTGCCCAATAAGAGCCAGCCGATAAGGGCAAGCTGCCAGCCAGCGCCAGCCAGCCAGACACCCCAAACGCAGGGCCAGAACAAAAGCCACCAGCCAATCGGACGGTCGAAACGGGCCAATTGCGCATAATCGCGAAAGGTCTGTGGCAATCGCGCAATGATGCCGCGATGCTGCGTATCGGGGACGATATCTTGCGTCATGCTTGCCCCATACCCGCCTCTCCGCTTAGTGAAAACCCATGAGCAGCGCATCCACCCCTCGAACACCGGCTTGGCCCCCGAAAAGCGCGCCGCGTCTGTTTGTAGATCAGGTGATTGAAGCAGGCGGCGCGATCACATTAGGCGGCAGTCAAGCGCATTATCTGGCCAAAGTCATGCGGATCAAGCCTGCGGATGCCATCATCCTATGCGACGATGTGACGGGCGAATGGCTCTGCAAAGTCAGTGAAGTCGCCAAACGCTCGGTTGCGCTTGAACCCATAGAGCGCTTGCGCCCGCGCGAGGCTGTGCCCGATTTTTGGCTATGCGCGGCGCTGCTCAAGAAAGACCGCTTTGATGTCACTTTGGAAAAAGCGACCGAGCTAGGCGCGGCTCAGATCGTGCCTATCATCACGCGGCGATGCGTGGCCGATAAGCTCAATCAAACCCGCGCGCTAACGATCGTGACAGAGGCGGCAGAGCAATGCGCTCGCACCGCATTGCCTTTATTGGAAGAGCCGCAAAAATTAGGGGCTATGCTAGAGAATTGGCCAAAGAACCGCGCGCTGTTCTTCGCCGATGAGATCCGCGAAGGGACGGCCAGCGCTGAGAAAGCTTTTGCAGCGCAGACCGGCCCTGCAGCCTTGCTGATCGGCCCCGAAGGCGGGTTTGACGATGAAGAGCGCGCGCTCATCCGCGCCCACCCCCAAGCCCATGCCATAAGCCTCGGTCCGCGCATATTACGCGGCGAGACAGCGGCGATTGCTGGCATGGCCCTATGGATGGGCACACGGGGTGATTGGAGCGAAAGCGTCCGTCCCTAATCCGTTTTCGCTTTCCACCGCATGTTAGGTTTCCTAAAGATACTCATATGACGACACGCGACACTTCCTCAGCCCAAGACCCCATCATCGAAAGCCGCGAGCAATTGATCGCGCCGATGCAAGAGGGTGAAAAGCCGAAATCCGATTGGCGGATCGGAACCGAGCATGAAAAGCTGGTCTATAAGGCCGAGGATTTCCATGCGCCCTCTTACGCAGAACCATGCGGCATTCGCGATATGCTGGCAGCGCTTACCCAATTTGGCTGGGAACCAGTGGAAGAGATTGGCCCCGATGGCACGGCCAATGTGATCGCTTTGAAGGGCGCAGATGGCGCGGTCAGCTTGGAACCTGCTGGCCAGTTAGAGCTGTCGGGCGCGCCGCTCACGCATTTGCATGCAACCTGCAATGAAACGGGCCGCCATTTGGAGCAAGTAAAGCAGATTGGTGAGAAATTCGGCGTTGGCTTTTTGGGTCTCGGCATGTGGCCTGATAAAACCCGCGAAGAGTTGCCGGTGATGCCCAAGGGGCGCTATGACATCATGATGCGCCATATGCCCCGTGTGGGCGACCTTGGCCTTGATATGATGCTGCGAACCTGCACCATTCAAGTCAATCTCGACTATTCATCCGAGGCCGATATGGCCAAGAAATTCCGCACGGGATTGGCCCTGCAACCGCTGGCAACGGCTCTGTTCGCCAATTCGCCTTTTACCGAGGGTAAGCCCAATGGCTATCTGTCTTACCGAAGCCATATTTGGTCTGACACTGATCCCCAGCGCACGGGCATGCTGCCCTTCGTGTTTGAGGATGGCTTTGGCTATGAGGCGTGGTGCGATTACATGCTCGATGTGCCGATGTATTTCGTTTACCGCGACGGCAAATATATCGATGCGGCGGGCCAGTCTTTCCGCGACTTCTTGAAAGGCGAATTGCCCGCTTTGCCCGGCGAAAAGCCGCGCCAGTCCGATTGGTGGGACCATCTGTCGACCGCCTTTCCCGAAGTCCGCCTCAAGAGCTTTCTGGAAATGCGCGGAGCCGATGGCGGCCCATGGTCGCGCATTTGCGCCCTGCCCGCCTTTTGGGTCGGGTTGATGTATAATCAAACGGCTTTGGATGCGGCATGGGATCTGGTCAAAGACTGGAGCATGGAAGAGCGCGAAGCCTTGCGCAATGCGGTTCCTAAGCAAGCGCTGGACGCGGCAATTCCTGGTGGAGGCAAGCTGCAAGATTTGGCCCACGAAGTGCTGTCTATCGCTCGCTCTGGTCTGGCTGCGCGCGCGCAATTGGGCGAGAGCGGCGACAATGAAACAGGCTTTCTTGAAACGCTCGACGAAATCGTGGCGAGCGGCAAGGTGCCAGCTCAACGCTTGCTCGACCTTTATCACGGCGAGTGGGCTGGCGATGTTTCCCGCGTCTATGAGCACAGCTTTTGAGCGCACTAAAAAGAGAGGAACACAATCATGCTTGTTGTAATTGCAAAAGCTAAAGTAGGCGACGGGGCTGTCGAGGCTGCCAAAAATGCGATCAGTGCGATGGTCAAAGCCTCAATGGCTGAGGAAGGCTGTATCGAATACGCCTTCACCACAGATATTCTCGATCCGACAGTGCTGTATATCGTCGAAAAATGGGTCGATGAGGCAGCGTTAGTGGCCCATTTTCAAACCCCGCATATGGCCTCCTTCCAAGCAGCATTGGCTGGCCATGATGTAACGATCAGCGAAGCTTTGAAATATGAGGCGGGCGAGGGCCAGCCGCTCATGTAACCTGCTTATTCCGCGGGGTGTTACTCGGCGGGGTGCGTTTCAGCGGGTTTGTGGCCTTGCTGGGATAAAACCGGCTTTATCGGCCTAGGTTGGCGGCGCGATTTCAGCGCCCGCGCCAATTTGACCAGCCGCGAAGTCAAAATCCCATGGTCTTCCATCCATGCGTGATATTCACGATATTTGGGGTCTTCAGCCAGCAAATGCGCTTCTTCGGTTTTCGCTCGCCAGAAATAGATTGCGTTGACGCAGGCAAGGCAAAAGACATTGCGCACCGTATCGGCGGGCGACCCTGAAGTGACGAGGAACGGCATAACCGAGCACCACCAAAAGATGTTCTTCGAAACATAGGCGGGATGGCGCGTGAAACGATAAGGCCCATGGGTGATGACCCCGCGATAGGTGAGGTTTGAAAAGCGAATACCAAAGACCGCCGTAGCCCAAGCGTAGAAGCCTGTGAGAAAGACCAGCCAAGCAGCCCAAACCCATAAAAACGCATCGCTACCCGATAGCCAAAAGGCCCAGTCCTTGGTGTTGTTCTCATAATTGAGCACAAGGCCATTGCCGATGATGCCCCATACAAATGGCGGATAACAAATGAGCGCTGCAAGCCAGCCAGCCAAAAACGGATTGCCTGAACGGATATGGGCATCCAGCGGCCTCGCTGTCAGGATATAGCCGACCGTGCCGATCTGCACATCAATGACAAACAACAGCTCTATCAAGAGCAGCCCCAAAGTGACCGGATTGCCCACAAGAGTGGCTGCGTCCACCGTCACCACATAGGCAAAACCGCCCGGAATAATCGACAGCATGAAGGCGGTAAAAAAGCCTTTGATAAGCCAAGCGCGCCAGTGCTTTTTGACCTCTTCGACTTCCCATCCATCGCGGTCGAGCAGCATCGCGCCAAAATGCCAGCTATAGTCGCGCGGCTCTATCATCGCCCGGTCAATCCACATCACATAGGGGATCGACAACAATGCGACGGGGATGATCGCATAGGCAATCAAGGAGACAGAAAACTCGTAATTGCCCGTCCAATACCAGCGGCCAAGGCAATACAAAGCGCCAATAATGGCCCATGTCATCCATAGGCCCAAAATCTTGGTGGCGGTCGTCTCGCGATCAGCTGCACGGGTTTTGCGCAAGGACCAATCGAGCCCGGTTGAGGGCCTTAGATGGACCTTATCGACAAATACCGACCACAGCACCATTGGCGTTGCCGACATTGCCAAAGCAAGCAGTGCAGCGGGCGCTGCAGACAAGCGCTCATGCGGGCCTGCAATCCCCAGCGCGCTGGCTATATCGGGCCAACTGCGACAGAATAAAATCCAAGAGATGAGGCCCGCCACGCCCAAAAAGCCCACAGCCGTCGAGACATCGCTCTCGGGTCTAGGCGATGCTTCATGGCCAGATCTGGGCGGAGTACTGGCGGTTGTGCCAGCGTCCTTAGAGAGGGATTGCGCGCTCATAACTTGCCTCGGCCTATACCGAGAAAATGGTTAATTGTCGCCAAACATTGCTGCAGCGCAGGCTATGCAAGCGCTAAGTCTGTTCTAGCCCCGCCTAGCGGTAGGCTGAAATGCGTCCGCTATCGTCCAGCACGTAAAGCGTGTTATTGGCCACAATCGGGGCCAAGGATACGCTATCGCTCAGCTCTGTGAAATTGTTCGCAGAACCTTCGCCCGTGCTGACATTCCAGACCTCGCCTTCAGAATTGGCGAGCCACAAGGAATTGCCAGCAAGCACAGGTCCGACCCAGAAAATTTCGCCCTTGCGATCTTCTTCATCGCGCCAACGCGGCAATTGCGTGAGCCAGCGGACCCTGCCGGTGGAGCGTGCGATCGCCAGAAGGCGCGCATCATCGGTGAGTGTGAAGAGCCATTCGCCAGCAATCGCTGGGGTCGAAATTCCTGCCAGATTAAGTTCCCAAATGCGCTGTCCAGTGACCAGCTCATAAGCGGCCATGCGCCCCCCTTGGCCCAGCGCATAAACGCGTCCGCCATCAATAATCGGGTCAGCATCAATATCAGTGAGCGAGCCGACCGAGGTGGAAATGCTGGTCCGCGCCAAGGCATCAGCCCACAAAGGGCGCCCATTTTCATAACGATAAGCGGCCAGTTCGCCCGAGCTATAGCCCGCAATAACTGTGCCCTGACCGACCGCAGGCGCTGCGACGCCAAAAACACCTGCTTGCGTTGATGAGCCCGATTCGGTCCATTGCTGCGAGCCATCATTGGCATCCAACGCGATGATCTGATTGTCTTGCGACATCACAAACACCGTCCCGAACGCAATCGTTGGTGATCCGCGCAAAGGACCTGCGGGATGGACTTTCCACAATTGCTCGCCGGTTGCGGCATCCAATGCCCGCACATCGCCCGCTCCATTGGTGGCGTAGAGACGCCCGTTGTCGAAGCTTGCCCCGCCGCCAAAAGTGGCTGAGCGCATGTTATCCTCGACACCGGCCCGCTGTGACCAAGCCTTAGCGCCAGTGGCTGCATCAAATGCGTGGATTGTGCCCTCGCTATCGACCACAAACAAGCGGCCATCACCCACGACCGGCGAAGCGCCCAAACGCTGGCGATTGCTCGAGCCGACAATGCTTGCACCCCAAGCCCGTGAAGGGGCTTGCTGCAACGCGAGATGTCCATAAGCCTTAGAAGCAGTGCCCCCAGCCTGCGCCCAATTGGCATTCGCCGAGGCAGGCGGCAAAATCACGCTGGTCGTCGCCAGGCTGGGATCGACCTTCGCACCGGTTTCAATTCGCGACAAAATGGGCTGACGATTGCCAATAGTCGGCGTCTCGGCCCCTCCGTCACCGCCGCCAAACAAACCGCCCGAACACGCTGCGAGGCCAGCCAGCAAAAGCCCGCCACACATAGAACGTCCCAATTTTCTCATCATTATACTTGTCATCTGGGGGCTTCTCATAATCGCGTAAAACTCATCTTTTTTGAAACGTTATGGGGCAAGGATCGCGCTCTAGGGAGCAGTTGCGACCTCATCCTCACTCGCTTGTGTAACACCCTGTTCTTCAAGCAAAGTCTCGACATCGACGATTGCATCAACCCCCAACAGGCTAGCCATCTGGCGCGAGCGTGACTTGAGGCTCTCTGGGACGTCTTCATCCTTGGCAAGCGCGGCAAACAAAGCCCCTGCCTCGTCTTCATTGCCCTGCTCTAAATAGGCCATGGCAACAAGTTCGCCAGCGCTGCCAAAAAAGGGCTGACCGGGCGCTGCAAGCGGTTTCAGCTTGGCGATAACGTCGGCAGGCTCCATCGTGTCAAAGCTATTGGCAACTTCGCGAATGCGGGCCAGATCGCGCAACTCTTGCGGAGCGCTTTCGTTATCAGCCAATCCGCTAAACAAGGCCGCGGCTTCTTCGCTGCGCCCTTCTTGGGCTGCAATGGCGCCGCGCAGCAATTGCGCATTGGCAGACGCTGCCCCCTCGCCGCTGCCAGCCAATTCCTCCAATTGGTCGAAACCGGTTTTCAGATTGCCCGCTTGCACTTGGTCGATTGAGCCAACCAAAGTCTCGCTCTCAACTTGCAAGGCTCCATCCTGTTGGTTCTGCCAATACAAAAAGCCAGCAAAGGCGAGCAAGCCAGCGCCGATCACAGCGACTGTCTGCTTGCCATAGTTCTGAGCATAACTCTCAAGATCGCCCTGACGAACGGCATCATCGACTTCGCGCACGAAGGCGTCTTCTTCAGCCTCTTTCTTGCGTGCAGCGTTCTCAGCGCGTTCTTGCGCAGAACCACCTGTTGCAGGGTCATTGGGCCGCTTTGCGGGGGGCGTAGGTTCAGGCGGTTTGGCCACTTTTGCCGGTAATCCTTCTCAAATTTCAAATGTCACGTTCGTGATACAGCGGCTGCACTCTTAATCCGTGGCAATAGCAAGGGCAATGGCTGCATCGCATAGCCGCAGGTCATGTCCCCTGCTATGTGCGTGCCTGCATGAATAGGCGCGAAACACCGACATGCATCGCAACAGCTATAGGAAGGTCAAAAGCCGTCGTGAGCCATCGCGCTGGAATACAGCCTGCGATAAGTATCAATCATCGGCTTTTGATCGAATTTCGCCCGCGCCTTGGCTTGATTGGCTTTGCCGATTTCGCCCCGCAACTTTTCATCGACCGCGAGGGAAACCAACATTCCTTCTAGGTCGTCATCTGCAAAAAAAGGCCGCAAAAACGCTTCATTCTCATCCGATATCATGTCAGCAATATCACCCACATTGCGAGCGGCTACTGGCAGACCGGCTGCCATGGCCTCGACTACCGAAATGGGGAATTGCTCGCTATCGCTAGACAGAGCAAAGATATCGAGCAGACCGACCACTTTGGCAGGATCATCAATCGCGCCGGGCAAATGCACACGGTCATTGATCTCCAACCGGTCAGCTTCGTCCAAAATCGCTTCGCGCGCAGGGCCATCGCCAAAGATCACTAAGTGCCAATTGGCCTGCAAAGGCTCAAACGCCCGAACCAGCTTGGGAAGGTTCTTGACCACACGCAAGCCAGCTAAGGTTCCCACCCAAAACTCGCCCGGCCGCTTCATCAAGCGTGGCAGGCTGTCTGGTTTTGGCTTCGCAGCAAAACGCGTTGTATCAATGCCATTGGCGATCCGTTTAACGCGGCCAATAGGCTGCGCCCATTCGGTAAGAGCAATACCTTCCAGAACCTCTGAAGGGACCACCAGTCCAGACGCCTTGCCCAAGGCAATCCGGCGAAACCATGTGCGTTTCAACATGCGTTTGCTGACCTCCGCCTCGTCAAACCCATCTTCGTGATGGATGAGCTTAGGCAGGCCATAGAAATCGCTAAACAGCGTATGCGCCATAACCCCATCCATCGAGCCCCAATTGTAGGTCAGCACGAGGTCATAGTCCTGCATAGCAGCGGCGATCTTTTGCAATCGGCCCGGCGTAGGCTTGCCTTGTAACGAAGGAAAATAGTCCGGTTGCAGAGTGACTTTCGTGGTTTTCTTTAGCCGCTCAGCAGCGCCCAATTGTTCAGGCACGGCAGAAACAATTGTATGCTCCAGCTTAGAGCCAAAGGCATTGATTAGTTGGACCGTGCGCAATTCCTTGCCGCCCGGTGAAAAACTCGATTGCAAATGGAGTATATGAGGTTTTTTCTTGCTCAAGATAAATTGTCCGAAACTTGTGTTAGCAGCTCAGTAATGGCCGCATGAACGGCTGGCTCGTCCAATGTGGGCGCATGGCCGATATTGGGAATTGTCACAGCTTTTGCAGCAGGAATACGTCTTTGCATTTCGGCAAAAGTGCTCTCGGAAAACAGGCCTGACAATGCGCCCCGCACCAGCAGCAAAGGCTTGCCCGAAAGCGCCTCATAAGCGGGCCACATATCGGGCGGAACGGCGGCCGCATCTGCCTGCATAATCGGCTCTGCAATCTTCATGTCATAGTCAAAAGCTATCCGGCCATTGGAATGCAAGACCATGCCCCGTTTGGCCATGGTCAGCCAATCTTCAATCGCAAAGTCGGGAAAGTTTGCTGCCTGCACCTCTTTCAAAGCGCGGGCAGCGTGCATCCACGTGGGGAAACTGCGCCCCTGCCCGACATAGCCCTTAATCGCCTCTAACCCCGCAAGCTCTATCTCGGGGCCAATGTCATTGAGCAATGCGCCAGCCAAACGCTGCGGAGCAAAAGCGGCCATGGCCATCGTCATCAGCCCGCCCATTGATGTGCCAATCGCCACACATTGCTCGATATTATACTGATCGAGCAGCGCCAAAACATCGCCGACATAGGTCGGGACGCCGTAGCTCGCGCTATCCTTGGCATAATCGCTTTTGCCGCGCCCACGCATATCGAGCGCCAAGACCCGCCAGCCTAGGCTCGCCACAAAAGGCGCCAAATCCTCAAAATCGCGGGAATTGCGGGTTAGACCGTGCATACAAACAACCGGCGGGCGAGCGCGCATTTCAGCCTCGCCTAAGCCCAATGCCGTCAAATCTGCGGCGAGCGGTTGATAGTCGCGCAAATGCAGGCTTAGGCCATCAGGCGATTGCCAACTTCCTTTTGTGAAACCGCTGCTCATTATGCGCACCCCATATTCTCATCGACGCCTTCAAAGGCATGCCGACCTTATGCCGGAGGCGCAAGAAACAAAGCCCGCTGCTCTCACTGCTAATTCGCGCCGTCCCTTATTGGTTGCTCCTGCTTTGGGGCCCCTTGCGCTTTTTTGAGCATTTGCCCAGTAGACACTGATGAGCACCACTGCGCCTAGCCCCGGATACAAAGCTGACACGCCAATCGCGCAACTTGCCGATTGGTTGGGCGATGCTGTTGAGCCAGCCGATTTCCCGCAAACCACTGTGCGCTTTCGCAATGATCGCGCTGCTGCCAGCATAGGCCTTGATGGCCTGTCTGACGAACAGTGGACCAGGCACTTTGGCCGGTTCAAAGCTTTACCCGACAACCTGCCGCAGCCACTCGCGCTGCGTTATCACGGCCACCAATTCCGCAATTACAATCCCGACATTGGCGATGGGCGCGGCTTTCTGTTCGCGCAAATGCGGGACCAATCGGGTCGTCTTTTGGACCTTGGCACAAAGGGCTCTGGCCAGACCCCATGGAGCAGGCATGGCGACGGACGGCTGACTTTGCTTGGCGCAATGCGCGAGATTTTGGCGACCGAGAAATTGGAGGCTTTGGGCGTGAACACCTCCAAAACTCTGTCAGTCATCGAAACGGGCGAGCAATTGGATCGCGACGATGAACCCTCGCCTGCCCGCTCTGCTGTGATGGTTCGGCTCAGCCATGGGCATATCCGCTTTGGCTCGTTCCAACGCTTACTCGCGCTCGAATTGCCCGAGGAAATGGAGCAATTGACGGAGTATTGCCTTGCGCAATTCCCCGGGCCTATGCCTCCAGAAAGCGCGCCGGGACGCGAGGAACCAGCCGCCATTCTCTTGCATCAAGTGGTTGAGCGCATGGCTGACCTTGCCGCCAGCCTGATGGTTGCAGGCTTTGTTCACGGCGTGCTCAACACAGACAATATGAACATATCGGGCGAATGCTTTGACTATGGTCCATGGCGCTTTTTGCCGACATGGGACCCAAGCTTCACCGCTGCCTATTTCGACCATGCCGGGCTCTATGCCTTTGGCCGTCAGCCCGAGGCGATCCATTGGAATTGCGGCCAATTGGCCGTGGCCTTGCGAGCCATTTGTGAAGCGCCGCCCTTGATCGCCGCCTTGGAAAGGTTTGGCGGGCTTTACATGGAAGCTGTTGGCAGACGTTGGTGCTGGCGGTTGGGCACAAAATCCCGCGGTGTAGAAGCCGACACAAAACTAGTCGGCGCTTGCGAAGCGGCCATGCGCGAAAGCAAGACCCCGCCGGACAGCTTTTTTGACAATTTGCGAATGGCTCCAGATCAAGCCTCCACCACAGAACTTGCCGACTTGTTGGCCGACTATGAACGCACCGCGCAGAGCCAAGTGGAAACTACCGACACTAGCGCCCACAAATTGTTAAACCTCTTTGCTCAAGACGTTGACGCAATTTGGGCCCCGATCGCCAGCGATGACGATTGGAGCCTGCTTGACAATACAGTCTCTGATTTGCGG
>CAZTFZ010000012.1:13317-21373 GCA_964613105.1 uncultured Porphyrobacter sp.
CCGGCAAGCAATGCCGAACTTTGGCGCGGACAATGCGGCGATGTGGAAGCGACTGTCGCAAAAGCCAAGGAGAGTTTTTCTTCATGGGCCACTCAGCCGCTTGCACGCCGTATTGAGCTATTAAGGCGGTTTGCCAACACTGTTCGCAAAGAAGCTGATTCCTTTGCAGAATTGATCGCACGCGAAACAGGTAAACCCTTGTGGGAAGCCCGCACCGAAGTGGATGCGGTTATCAATAAGGTCGAAATTTCCGTCACTGCTTATGCCGAGCGCACTAGTCAGAGAAAGCTCGACAGCGCCTTGCAAGGGTCCGCTGCAGTGCGCCACAAACCGCATGGGGTGATGGCGGTTTTGGGCCCCTACAATTTCCCTGCCCATTTACCCAATGGCCATATCGTTCCAGCCCTAATTGCAGGCAATGTTGTTGTCTTTAAGCCAAGCGAAAAGACCCCAGCTGTGGGTGAATTTTTGGTCAATTGCTTCCATAAAGCTGGCGTACCCAAAACAGCGATCCAATTGCTGATAGGCGGCCCTGAAGAGGGCAAAGCTCTGGTCGAGCATGACGACGTTAATGGCGTCTTGTTTACAGGTTCTGCACGCGCGGGCATTGCCATCAACCGCAAACTTGCGGCCAATCCGGGCAAGATCGTCGCGCTGGAGATGGGCGGCAACAACCCGCTTGTTGTCAACAACACACCCAAGGTTGAAGATGCAGCGGTCACGATTATCCAATCGGCGTTCACCACCGCTGGTCAACGCTGCACAGCAGCAAGGCGCTTGGTCATTGTCGACGATATGTATGACGATGTTGTCGCCGCGGTAGCCGCGCTCGCCAAGAGGTTGATTGTCGGCGATCCCTTTGCCGATCCGCAACCCTTTATGGGCTGCGTCATCGATAATGCGTCGGCTGATCTTTTGTGCGAGAGTTTTGTGGCTTTGATGGGCCGCGGCGGTAGGCCGCTCACCCATTTGCGCAGGCCTGACGCTGAAAAGCCATTTTTGATGCCAGCGATTATCGACACCACCGACATCAAAGACCGCCCAGATATCGAGTTGTTTGGGCCGCTTTTGCAGATCATCAGGGTGGCAGACTTTGATGCCGCCATCGCAGAGGCAAACAACACGCGCTATGGCTTGGCTGCTTCCCTAATTGGCGGAAGTCCTGCCGATTTCCAGCGTTTTTGGACCGAAATCCGCGCAGGCATCATAAACTGGAACAGGCCGACCAATGGCGCCTCTTCTGCAGCGCCCTTTGGCGGGCTAGGCCTTTCCGGCAACCACCGTCCAGCAGCCTATTATGCTGCGGACTATTGCGCCCACCCTGTGTCTAGCTCTGAAATGGAACAGCCGCGCGCTAGCGTGGGCGTTGGGCTCGCTGACAGCTAGAAGCCGGCGTCGCGTAGCCAACCCACGCGCTGCCTGTTCTCGCCGACAAGCGCGACACACCGCCACGAGCACCTACTGAGCGCCCCTATTGTGCACTCGTGACCAGATCAATCTCGGTCATGCCCGAGGGCAAACGGCGACCGTAAACGACATAGGCCGACTTACCCTTAACGCCGCTCAAGATATTGTCGCCGCCCGAACGGACATGCTCTGCTGAATACCCATTGCCAGATGCGCGCGTATGGTAGAACGCCAGAACATCGCTCAAGGGAACTGGCGAACGGAAGGTCACGACCCGCAACATACAAGCTCCTTCATCCGTACCAGCAGCTTCGACCGTGCCAGCGCTAGGGTAGACAGGAAATGTCTCGGGCAATTTCGCAGCCCAGCTCGTCGTGTATTCGACCTTTTCCCCGCAACTCGCGCCGCCTGGCGAAATCGCAGCTTGAGCCGCTTGGCGCATGGCAGGCGTTCCAATGTCGGTGCTCGACAAAGGGGTTGGCGCTGGCGCTGGTTTCAGCGAATCCGCACCGCCCACCAATTCCGCCGCGCGGCTGCGCGCGGCAGCAATCGCCTCAGGAGATGTGTTGATCGTCGGTAGCGCGCTATCGCTTGAGCCTGAAAGCGCAGCATTGGCTTCATTGCTGCCTGCAAGATCAGCGTCTGTCATGAGATCTTCATTGAGCGCTTGTTCGCTTGCTGGGTCCATAGCGCCATCGGCATCCTCGGCATCGGGATTTACGGTGCAGGCCGCCAGCAAAGCAATTGGGGCAACTAATGTGAATGACTGAAAGCGCATGGGTATTAACTCCAAACTGGATATTTCCCTCTCTAAAGCCGATTGCGAGGCAAAAATCCAGTCACACGCCGCCCCTTGCTTCAATGCGGCACAGCAATTTGGGCAAATCTTTCCCCCAAGCCGCCAGCCCGAAGCCAGCCCCAAGTCGCCCCAAGCCAGCCCAGACCTTCCGACAAATGAGCGCTTGCGCTGCTCGAGGCCCAAGCCTAGCGCGAAGCTTACGAATGACTGAGACATCGCCATCAAAAACCGCTGGGTTCGATCAAAAGCAGCCCTCTGGCCTGCCCTTGGCGCTCACTGCCTATCTCATATGGGGCATGATGCCGCTCTATCTGATTGTGGTGAAAAGCGTTCCAGCGGTAGAGCTGGCTGGTTGGCGGATGCTGTGGACGCTGCCGATCTGCCTGATCATCGTTTTGCTGAGGCGGCAATGGGCGGAGGTCAAAACCATAGCTTCAGACTGGCGAATGCTGCGCTGGCTTGCCCTTAGCGCTTCCCTGATCGCAACGAATTGGCTGGTCTATGTTTGGGCCATTCAAGCAGGCTATGTCTATGCGACCAGCCTTGGCTATTACATCAATCCGCTGATCAATGTGGCCTTAGGAACGCTGATCTTGAAAGAGAAATTGAGCCGCCTGCAATGGACAGCGGTTGGCCTCGCTGCTTTGGGCGTAGCCTTGCTAGCAGGAGGCGCGCTGACAACGCTTTGGGTAAGCCTGACTTTGGCATTCTCTTTTGCTTTTTACGGTCTTGTTCGCAAGCAAGTACCAGTGGGCGCTTTACCCGGCCTGACCATAGAAGTTGCGCTGCTCATGCTGCCTGCCGCCGCTATTGCAGCCTATTATGCCGTGACCAGCGGTTCCTCTTTTTTCATCGCGCCATGGCTGAGCCTTGCGATCATGGCGGGCGGATTGTTGACAGCGACGCCTCTATTGTTGTTCACAATCGCTGCTCGCAGAATGAACTATTCGACCATTGGCTTTATTCAATTTCTTGCGCCCAGCATCGTCTTTATCATCGGGCTAACCGTGTTCGAAGAACCATTGCAGCCGGTCCAAGCCGCTTGCTTCGTCTGCATTTGGGTGGCTGCTGGCCTATTCGTCTGGGACTTGTGGAAACGGTCTCAAGCGCAGCCCGCTTGATATAGAGCGAGCACTAGCTTGCCGCCATCTTCCAATGCAAAGTCTCGCCCGCGTGGAAAGGCACAATTGCCTCGCCCCCGCCTTCAATCTCATCGCAAACCACATGGGTCTCGCGCCGCAAAGTCACGGTCCCCTCGTTTAGGGGCAGCCCATAGAAGCGCGGCCCGTTCTCACAGGCGAATGCTTCAAAATGCTCCATCGCGCCTTCTTCTTCAAACACGGTGAGATAGCTTTCAAGAGCGAAGGGCGCGTTGAATATTCCAGCACAACCGCAAGCGCTTTCTTTTGCGCTGCGATGATGCGGCGCGCTGTCAGTGCCAAGGAAATATTTGCTCGAGCCAGAGGTCGCTGCCTTGCGCAAAGCCAATCTGTGCTCTTCGCGCTTAGCCACTGGCAAACAGAACGCGTGCGGGCGCATACCGCCAACAAGCATGGCGTTGCGGTTCAGATGCAAGTGCTGCGGCGTGATCGTCGCTGCAACATTGGGCCCGCTTGCATCGACAAATTCGCAGGCCTGCTTGGTCGTGATATGCTCAAAAATCACTTTGAGATTGGGCAATCGCTCGATCAGCGGAGCAAGGGTTCTTGTGATGAACTCTGCTTCCCGGTCGAAAATATCGATGTGATCCTCTGTCACCTCGCCATGGACGCAAAACGGCATGCCAATGTCCGCCATACGCTCTAGCACGCCGATGATATTGCCAATATCCGTTACGCCATTGTCTGAATTTGTCGTTGCGCCAGCCGGGTATAGCTTTGCCGCTGTGAAAACACCGCTCGCAAAACCCTCTGCCAAATCATCAGCATCGGTCGCATCGGTCAGATAGCATGTCATGAGCGGCGTGAATTGCACGCCCTTGGGCACCGCGGCCAATATGCGCTCTCTATAGCTGCGCGCCAATGCCGTCGTCGTCACCGGCGGAGTAAGATTGGGCATCACAATCGCTCGGGCAAATTGCGCCGCGGTATAGGGCACGACGGCCTCCATCACTGCGCCATCGCGGAAATGCAAATGCCAATCATCGGGGGTTCGAATAGTCACAGAATCGCTCATGGCATTGCCTATGCCGCGCGCCGCCCTATCTGTCACCTATGACCAACACTTGCCTCACCCATCGCGCGCTCATCCGACTGTCTGCGGACGGCCCAGACGACAATGTCACAGACTTTCTGCAAGGCCTCGTCACCAATGATGTGGCCAATACTGCCGAGGCGCCGCTGCCCGTCTATGCCGCTCTTTTGAGCGCGCAAGGCAAGACACTGTTCGACTTTCTGGTTTGGCCTGATGGGAATGCGGTCGGTGAAACTGCGGCTGGCGACCTACTGATTGATTGCGAAGAAGCCCAAGCCGATGCCTTGGTAAAGCGCTTGTCGATTTACCGGCTGAGACGCAAGATCACCATCGCTCGCGAGGATGGTCTGACGGTTCATTGGTCGCCGGTTGAGGTGGCTGGCGCTGTCTCTGACCCTCGTCTTGCCGCACTTGGCTGGCGCTGGCTGGCGCCTGCTGGCTCCTTGCAAGCAGACCCCTCTGGCGGAGCCGCCGACGAGCAATGGCTCGCCCACAGGCTGTCGCTGGGCGTGGCAGAGGGAACAGGCGAGCTAAGCGATATTCTCTGGCTCGAAACCAATGCGGCAGAGCTTAACGGCGTATCCTTCGAAAAGGGATGCTACATTGGGCAAGAAAACACCGCGCGGATGAATTGGCGGCAAAAGATCAACCGCAGGCTGGTTGTGGTGCCGCTGGCCAATAGCGATCCCAAAAGGCAAAAAGCCGCCCACCATGCATTGGGCTTAGCCATCGATCATCTAAGAACCAGCGATCTTAACCCCGCTGACCTGCCCGAATGGCAAGCGGTCGCGATCACTCAGGCTGAGTAACCCTAGAAACCGTTGCCTCTAGCATGCGCTGAGCCCTGTCGCGCGCAGCCGTTTGCGGCAAGTTTAGCGATTTTGCCAAGGCCGCTCCAATCAGCGCATCGCCCATAGCCATCAAGACAAGCGCCAAAGTTTCCTCGTGAATGCGCATGATATCATCATGGCTTTGCGCTTCTTCGGGGGCAATCTCGTCCACCAGTTGATGGATTGTCTCGACAATAGGGGTTAGAGCATCCTCATTGCCGGTAAGGATCATCCAGCTGGCAAGCGCGCCCGCCCCCTCTTTATCGAAGGCATCAAAAGCCAAATCGACAACTTCGCGCGGGCTGCCTAGCCCTGCCCTGCTTGCCCGAACAGCATCGGCAATGGTCGCGCACACCGCCTCGCACAAATGGCCTGCAAGCGCTTTTTGCAAACCTGCAGCAGAGCCAAAATGGTGCAGCAGATTGGCATGGGTGCGACCGATTCGCGCTGCCACAGCTTTGAGAGTGACCGATTGCGGCCCTGTATCAATCAACAGGCCGCGCGCAGCCTCCAATGCGGCGAGGCGCGATTCTTCAGGACTAAGGCGTTTGCGATTTGTCATAGGTTTTGAGGCCTAGAGATTTACTCGCTTAGATGCGACCCCAAAGGCCTCGTTTCTCCCTTTTACCCATCACAAAAGCCTTATTGACACTTATGTAAGCAATTACTATTAACATTAATGTCAGTAACGCACTTTACAGAGAGACACATGCCCCTTCCTGCCAAAAGCACAAGCGCCTCGCCAAAGGCTCAGAACCAAGCGCCGACCCCATCGGACCTTGAGATCACCATTCGTGATGAGCGCTTCAATCGCGATGAAACGCCCAGCAGATGGTGGGCAGGCGATGCATTTGGCACAGCATGGCACAACGCCTTGTCAGCCACTTTCCCGCGCGGAGAAGCCTTCTTTATCGAGGCTGTAAAGGCGCACCGCGAAGGCGCTGATCCAAAGCTTGCGCAGGAAATTCGTGCCTTTGTGAAGCAGGAAATCAACCATACGCGCGAGCACATCGCCTTTAACCGCCTCGCTCAAGACGCTGGCTATGATATTGCCACGATCGACAAGCGGGTTGAGGACATGCTGGCGCTGACCAAAGGCCGCCCCGTCATTGTGAACCTGGCCGCGACAATGGCGCTAGAGCATTACACTGCGATGATGGCGCATGAGTTCCTTGCCAATCCTGCGCACTTCGAAAATGCCGATCCGGAAGTCCGCGATATGTGGCGCTGGCACGCGGTGGAGGAAATTGAGCATAAGGGCGTGGCTTTTGACACGTGGAACCATGCGACCCGCGATTGGAGCAAGTGGCGCCGCTGGAAAGCGCGCAGCCTCATGATGCTGATCGTCACCAGCCGCTTTTTTGTGAACCGCACGCATGATGCGCTCAACCTGCTAGCCCAAGATGGCATCACGGGTTGGAAGGCGCGCTGGGGCCTGTTTGCCTATCTCACCTATAAGCCGGGCGTGGTTCGGCGCATATTCCCAGCGTGGCTGGCCTATTTCAAACCCGGCTTTCACCCATGGGACCATGATGACCGCGAGCTCATCGGCAAATATGAGAGCGAGTTCTCAGGCGCTGTTATGCCCGCCGAGTAGCAAGCATTTGCGCGCAGCCTTGAGCAGCAGATTTGCCGACTAAGCCGCTCGCTGCATTTGCGGCATCATTCGCGCGTCGCTGCCTCGGTCATTGTCGCCACCATCATCGTCGCCATCCGCCTCGGCATTGAGGAAGACCTCAAAACAGGCGACTTCATCATGCTGTCCGCGCGCCAGACTATAGCCTAGCCGCGTCTTACCCGTCGCTTGAAAGCCGGCCTTAGCCAGAACCCGGCCCGAGGCGGGATTATCGACAAAGTGCGAAGCGACAATGCGGCCATGCCCAATCATACGCGCAACATCGAGAACGCCGCGCGCTGCTTCGCTAGCATAGCCTTTGCCCCAATGCGCGCGCGCCACCCAATAGCCCAGCTGAACTTCGCCCGTCGCCTCATCAATGCCAAGGCCCGCAGAGCCGATCACGCCTGTGTCTGGAAGCACAATCAAGAACGATGGCAAAACGCGGTCTTGCGGCAAAGCCGTCCAACGCTGCGCATCTTTTTCCTCATAGGGCCAAGGTGCGGTGGAAAGATTGCGGACAATCTCTTCCTCGCCAATGCCTTTGTAAACGGCGCGCCAATCCTCTGGAAATGGGGGCCGCAAGAACAAATTTTGCGTGCGATGAAACACTTTTACTCTCCTGTCGCCATCCGCATTTCTGCCGCCAGTGGGCGGTTGGCTGTGTGCCATTTTCTGGCCGCCTAACCCCACCTTGTGACAATTGCGTTATAGCGCATCTGGTTTTCGCACCTATTGGCGCGATTGGATAAGGGGAGAAAAGAATAGGGGAGCAGGTCCCCTTCTTTTTCAAGAAGGCCCCTCTCCCCTTGTTTCGCCGATTACTATCGGCTGGGACCATCCTTAAAAGAACGATCCTTTTTTAGAACCGTCCGGTTACTCGGCTGCTGCTGCGAGCCCATCTACAGAGACGTATTTTCGCCCAAGCTTGCCCTTGTGAAAACGCACAACGCCATCACCAAGCGCAAACAAGGTGTGATCCTTGCCCATGCCGACATTGGTGCCGGGATAGAACTTGGTACCGCGCTGACGCACGATAATATTGCCAGCAATCACAGCTTGGCTACCAAATTTCTTGACCCCGAGGCGCCGACCTTCTGAATCGCGACCGTTGTTCGACGAACCGCCTGCTTTCTTATGTGCCATGGTGGGTAATCCTTACTTCTTATCGGCTTTTTTGGGCGCAGCTTTCTTAGCCGCTGCCTTTTTCGG
>CAZTFZ010000013.1:0-21232 GCA_964613105.1 uncultured Porphyrobacter sp.
AAACACCGCAGACACCACAGGTCAATCTGTTCGATCCAGAGGTGCAGCAATGTCCGTATCCTGCCTATAAGACGCTGCGTGACGAGGCTCCCGTCTATAAAATCGAAGGCACTGATATGTTCGCGGTCACGCGCTATGATGATGTGCGCGAGGTGCTGATGGACCCCAAGCGCTTCCCTAGCTCATCGGCGGACACACCTTTCAGAGCATCAGCGGGCAATGTGGAACGTGGCGCGATGGTCGCCGCAAGGTTTGAGGAGAATGGCTGGGTTCCTGCTCCCACGTTGAACGGCCGCGATGATCCAAACCACAAGCAAATGCGCGCGATGTTCAACCAAGCGTTCAAGCCAAGCAAGATCAAGGAAATCGACCCCCAAGTCGAAGGGCTCGCTTACGAGCTGATCGATGGTTTTGCGAGCGATGGCAAGTGCGAATGGGTGAAGCAGTTTTGCGTGCCCATGCCGCTGTTCATCATTGGCGAGCAAATGGGCGCCCCACGCGAGGATATGTGGAAAATCAAGCGCTGGACCGATGCCTTCTTCCAGCGCATTTCCCTCATGCTGCCCGAAGATCAGCATATGGAGATGGTCGACCGCGAAATTGAGGCGCAGCAATATTTCCAGCCTATCTTTGAACGACTGCGTGATAACCCTGATGACACGTTGATCAGCGCGCTGGTCAACACGGTGATCGAGGAATGGGGCCGCACGCTCAACAATAATGAACTGCATGCAGAAATGATGGCAGACACTTTTGTGGGTGGATCAGAAACCACGACCAATGCGCTGGCTGGCGGTATGAAATTGCTGATCGAAAACAAGGATGTTTGGCGTCAACTGAAAAGCGATCCCGACAAATATATGAAGACGTTCATTGAGGAAGTCGTCCGATTGGAATCGCCCGTTCAATCGCTGATGCGCTTCACACACGAAAAGCAGGAAATTGCCGGCGTCACTATCCCTGAAGGCTCTGTGATCAATGTCCGCTATGCCGCTGCCAACCGTGACGAACGCCAATTTGAATGCCCAGAAAAACTCGACCTCGACCGGCCCAAGGCAGGGGCGCATATGGGCTTTGGGTCAGGGGTGCATCATTGCCTTGGCGCGCCGCTGGCAAGGCGCGAGCTGATCTGGGGCTTTACCGCTGTCGTCGACCGCTTCGAAGATATGTGGTTTGCCGATGGCAAGAATGATTTCACCTACCATCCGCATTTCCTGCTGCGAGCGATGAAAGAACTTCACATCGAATTTGAGCCGAAGAAAAGCTAGCGGTTCGGCCTAACTGTTGGCCCGCGCAGCAGTCCGGCCAGCAATATAGCCAAAGGTTAGCGCCGGGCCCAGCGTCCCTCCAGCGCCTGCGTAGATACCGCCTGTAGGGCATGCAATAGCATTGCCCGCTCCGTATAGGCCCGGGATCGCATCGCCATCATGCCCCAAAATGCGCGCATCGCCATCGGTACGCGGGCCGCCATTAGTGCCCAACAATCCCATTTTGATCTCGACTGCATAGAATGGTGCTTGGTCAAGTTCGCCCAGAGTGACGCCAGCGCCTTCACGCGATCTATCGCCGTAGAAATAATCATAGGCTGATGTGCCGCGGGCAAAGTCGGGATCATGGCCTTCCGAAGCATTTTCGTTGAAGCGAGCGACTGTGCCGGATAGCGCCTTTGCGTCAATGCCGAGCTTCTCAGCCAGACCTGCCAAGCTGTCCGCACTCATAACCCAATCAGGCACAGGCTGCGGAGGCAAACGTGTTCCAATGGGATATTTTGCCGCAAATTGGGCGTCAAAAATCAGCCATGCAGGCAGGTTGGGATAGTCATAAGTCTGCGGATCGAAGGCGTGAAATGCACCAGCAAGCGCGGAGTAATTCGCCGCCTCATTGCAAAAGCGTTTGCCGCTTGCATTGACCATGATCGAATGCGGCACGGTCCTCTCGATCAGAACGGGGCCAGCGCGCTGCTCTCCAGTCTCCCAAGGACTATCGGGTGAAACCATAGTCGGCGCCCACCAGCCCTGCGTCATATTCCCTAGCCTTGCGCCAGCTTTCATCGCCAGCGCCAATCCTTCTCCGCGAGCGGTGGGCGGCGAAGCGGGCGCATCAACGGGCCCTTTCAAGAAAGTCTGCCTTGCATCCTCATCCCATTCGAAGCCGCCCGTTGCGATCACCACGCCTTGGTTGGCGAGCATTGTTACGGCTACCCCGTCTTGTTCGGCTTCAATACCGGTAACGCGGCCATCTTCGATGATGAGCTTTTTGGTCTCCACGCCCGTTTGCGGAACAATCCCGCGATCCAGACACGCTTTGAGCAATCTTGCGACCATCGCTTGTCCAAAGCCGCGTTCTTGGCCCTCAATCCGGCGGCCCATTTCTTCGGGCGCGACAACACCTGTTCCGCCGCCCAGCGGTGTCTCCCGCAGCATCATGGGCTTTGGCTCTTCAATCGCGTAAATCCGCGTCGCCCATTCGCCCAGCTCGCCCAAAGCAAACAGATCGTGGTCCAATGCTCGGCCCCCTTCGGGCTTCGCCCCGGGTCGGTCCATGTAATAATCAGGATAGCCGTCGAGTAACGAGACAGACAAAGCGCCTGCTTCTTCCAAAAATGTGAGTGCCTCTGGCCCGCGATCCACGAAAGCCTCCAAAGTCTCATCGACCAGATCGCCGTGATCGAGGCTGCGGAAATAGGCGAGTGCTTCATCGCGGCTATCCTTCATTCCAGCGGCCTGTTGGCGCGGATTGTTCGGCACCCAAATCACGCCGCCCGAAATGGCTGCTGTCCCGCCGACTTTGTCGAAACGTTCCACCAATAGAACCGATGCGCCAGCCTCATGCGCAGCAAGCGCCGCCGCCATGCCGCTCGCACCGCACCCAAGAATGATCACATCTGCCTGTTCCATGCGCGCAATCTCGCGGGATCAGACCAAAAGGCCAACTCTCCATTTTCGTGAGGTGCGTTTTTTCGCATGCGCGCTAAACCCTTCTCAATATCTTAGGAGAGACGCATGAAACTGGACGGCAAAATTGCAGCGATTACAGGCGGCACAGCGGGCCTGGGGCGCGGTATTGCGGAGGCCTTTCTAGCGGAGGGTGCGAAAGTGGCTTTGTTCGCACGCAATCCGGAAAAAGGCGCAGCGGTTCTTGAAGAACTCAACGCGAGTTTTGGGGCGGACAAAGCGGTCTTTGTCGCAGGCGATGTTATGCAGCAGGCCGACGTAGAAGGCTTTCTTGACGATACAGTCGCAGCGTTTGGTCGCATCGATATTCTGGTGAACAATGCAGGCGGGGCTGGTGATTTGCAGCCCATGGTCGATTTGTCCGACGAAGCCTTTGACGAGGCGATGAAATGGAATGTCTATTCAACCTTTTGGGCGTCGCGCCGCGCGCTCAAAACAATGATCCCGCAAAAGGGTGGCAGGATTATCAATATCTCCTCGATGGAAGGCAAGCACGGCAAGCCGGTCTTTACCGCTTATACGGCGGCCAAACACGCAATCCTTGGTATGACCAAAAGTCTGGCGCGCGAAGTGGGCGAATTGGGCATTACAGCCAACAGCATCTGCCCCGGCCTGGTGGTTACGGACATCATCAAAAACAACGGTCCCGCCACTGCCAAAGCGATGGGAATGGAATTCGATGCAATGATCGACATGTTCGCCTCAGAAGCCGCGATCAAGCGCCCCAACACAGTCGAGGAGGTGGCCGCTGTCGCGCTGCTGCTTGCCAGCAAGGAAGGGGCCGGCATTACCGGTGCATCGATCAGCGTTGATGGCGGGACAGCGCAATATTGAGGATCGAAGCTTACTCTTCCAGCTTCGCCATAGCTGCCCCGATTGAGGCTTCCAGATCAACGGCCTGGGGATTGCCGCGCAATGTCAGCCCGCCATTGGGCTGAATATTCTGCCCAGTGACAAAAGCCTCGTCGGTAGCGAGCCAAAGACAAGTATTTGCGACATCTTCTGACGTATTGAGACGGCCTAGAGGATAGCGCGGCATGAAGGCATCCACGAGGCCCGGGGTTTGAAAAGCGCCCTCTGTCATCGGGCTCTGAGTGAAAGCGGGTGAGACTGTATTGGCCTTGATCCCATATTGTCCAAAATCATTGGCAACGCAGCGGATCATCGCCTCGCCTGCAGTCTTTGTACCGATATAGGCTGCGTGATTGTTGATCAGCGCTTTGGTCGTGGCAGAGGACAATGAGATTATCGAACCACCAGAGGGCGCTTGGTCTTTCATCACTCCTACAAAGGCCTGAAGGAAATGATGCACGCCTGTAAATTGCAGCGCAGTGATAGCGTTCAAATCTTCCTCGGTGGTTTCGAGCAGATTGGATAGCAATCCCCAACCAGTCACATTTATCGCTGCATCAACGCGCCCCATCTTTGCTGCTGCATCGCCTGCTAGTGCGTGAACTTGAGAGCGGTCAGTAATGTCGCAAAGCGCATAATGCCCGCCAATATCATCAGCGAGTTTCGCCAGCACTTCTTCGTTCCGGCCAGCAACCATCACAGTAGCGCCTTCCGCTGCGAAAAGCCTGGCAATCACTTGCCCCATATTGCCTTCGCTAGCTGCGCCCAGGATGACTGCTGTTTTGCCCTTTAATCGTGCCATTCTGCTTTTCCTCTAACCAAATTTGGAATGCACATTAGGGCTTTTATGATCTGTGCGCTCTTCTCAAAAGTGTTCATTGTCCGCTCGCTACGATTTGAGCGATACGCTGACCAGATTATGATGGGAGAGTATCGCCAATGTATAGCGGATCATTAGAAGATCGCACTGCGATAAGAGAGCTAGCCGAAGTCTATGCCGATGGCGTTGTCATGATGGACAAGGACATCTGGGGCAGTGTTTGGGCTGAAAATGCCACATGGGACTTTATGGGCAATCTGTTCGAAGGACGCGATGCCATTGTCGAGCTTTGGCTGGGCGCGATGAGCGCATTTGATGCAGTTAGTTTTCAGTGCATGCCATGCGCGATTGACGTGGATGGCGACACTGCCACGGGCCGGGTTCAAACGCAGGAAATCTTGAAGAATAAGGACGGCTCTACTCGTCACTTGGGCGGGCTTTATACCGACCGGCTTGCCAAGATTGACGGCCAATGGCTTTACACCCACCGCGCTTTTGAAATCATCGCTGAGTTTCGTCCAGAAGAAGAGAACTAGACATGGCAAAAATTGTAATCTGGGCATGTATCGACTTGCCTGCAGACAAACGCGACGATGCGCTGAAGCAAGCAAAGCCGCTGATCGATGGCGCTTTAAGCCAAGATGGCTGCTTGCATTATAGCTGGGCAGGCGACCCGGAAAAAATGGGCCGCGTGCATGTTTATGAAGAATGGGCAAGCGAAGAAGCGCTCGCCAGCCACTTTGCCAATAAGCACTATGCCGGAATGGTCGCGCATTTGGGCGAAGTCGGCATTGTGAACGCGGAAAGTCGGAAATTCCGCGTTGATGCCGAGGGCCCGGTGTACAATGCCCAAGGTGAAGCAACCGAGGCTTTTGATTGAAGCGCTAAGCGGGCACGAAACGCTCGCTTCACGCCTTTGCTGAAAGCACAATGGCGCGAGAAGCGGCGCTTCGCAGCACCAAGCTCTATAGTTTCAGCATTTGCTTGCCGCGGTTTTTACCCACGAACAATCGCTGCAAAGTATCAGGAGCGTTTTCAAACCCTTCTTGAATATCCTCCTGATATTTTAGCCGCCCATCCTGGACAAACCCCTCCAAACGCTTTCGCAATGCTGGAAACTCTGACGCCCAATCAAGCACGATAAAACCAGCCATAGTGCCTCGGCGAAAGACAAGGTTGAAGTAGTTTTCCGGTCCAGCAGGCAATTTGCCCGTCTCATAACGGCTGATCCCGCCGCAGATGACTACGCGCGCATTGGTAGCAATTTGGCTGAGCATATCATTGAGGATTGTTCCTCCGACATTGTCATAGATCACATCGACGCCTTTTGGGCAATGCTGCTTGATTTGCTCTTTCACATTGCCAGCCTTGTAGTCGATGGCGGCATCATAACCCGCCTCATCAACCAGCCATTTGCACTTTTCAGGTCCGCCAGCGATGCCCACCGCGCGGCATCCGGCAATCTTAGCGAGCTGCCCAACAATCGATCCGGTTGCGCCCGCTGCGCCTGAAACCAGCACCGTGTCGCCCGCCACAGGCTTGCCGACTTTGAATAGGCCGCAATAGGCCGTCAGGCCCGTCGTGCCGAGAACAGAAAGCACAGCGGTTGGCGCGATCTCGGTCTTAATCTTGGTGAGGTCAGAACCGTCGCTGATCAAATATTCTGTCCAGCCCGTGCTGCCAAAAACCAAATCGCCGACAGCGAATTTTGGGTTGTGGCTGGCAACAACTTCGCAAATGCCGCTGCCGCGCATCACATCGCCAATGTTCATTGGAGCAACGTAATCGGCGATGTTTTCCATCCAGCCTTTCTGCGCTGGATCAAAGCCCAGATATTGCGTCTTCAAAAGCACTTCACCATCGGCTGGATCAGCCAATTCGGTTTCAACCAGTTTGAAATCACCTTCTTCAATTCCGCGTCCGCGCGGATGCCCGTTTAAGAGCCATTGGCGTGTTAAAGTCGTCATGAATTGCGCTCCTGAAGTGCTTCTTGCCACAGTGTAATGGGCACAGCGCTGCGTACGCACCACAGACAAAAGTGTCAGTCGAGCATTGCTGTGCTTCTGGTATCTTGCAGGCAGATAAAAAGGGAGCCGAAAGCCATGGGCGTTCAAACTCACAAGACATTCTGCCGTTTCTGCCATGCCAATTGCGCTATGCTGGCCGACATAGACAATGGAAAAGTGATTGCCGTTCGCGGTGATCCTGATGATCCCGAATATGGCGGCTATACCTGCAAAAAGGGGCGCGAATTGCCAGATTCGCACAATAGTGAGGACCGCCTGCATCACTCTCTTGTTCGCGACGAAAATGGCGAAATGCAAGAAACAGCCATGCCCGATGCGCTGGCTCATGTTGGTAATGAGTTTAAGCGTATCATCGACGAATATGGCCCCGATAGCATTGCCCTGTTCATGGGTTCGGGCGGATATCAGAACAGCGCTGCAATGATGGCCACGATGAGCCTAGCTCAAGCGATCGGCACAAAGCACTTCTTCACATCGGTCACGCTCGATCAGCCAGCGAAGGTTTTTACCACTGAACGCTATGGCAAATGGTCGGGCGGAGTGAACAATTTCTCTGAAGCGGATGTTGCACTGTTTATTGGCAACAATCCCATCGTGTCGCATTACGCACCCGTGGGCGGAGTGCCGCCATTTTCTCCATCCAAACGTATTCGCGACCGGCAAAAAGACGGGCTTAAGCTCATTGTTGCCGACCCGCGTCTGGCCGAAGTGGGCCAGCTGGCGGATATTTATCTGCCAGTGAAACCGGGCGAGGATCCCGCTCTGCTGGCTGGCATGCTCAATGTAATCATCAATGAAGAGCTGTATGATCGCAATTTCGTCTCAGCTCATGTTGATGGGTTTGAAGAGCTGGCAGCAGCTGTGCAGTCTTTCCCACCGAAAGTGGCTGCAAAACGCGCCGGAGTTGACACGGATCAATTGGTGGCCGCTGCGCGCATGTTCGGTGGCGGATCAAAAGGCTGCGCTGTCACCGGAACTGGCCCTGAGATGGCAGGAAATGGCACTCTAACCGAATATCTTGTCACCTGCCTCAACACCATTTGCGCCCGCTTCCGCCAAGAGGGTGAGAAATGCGGCGTTCCCGGTGTCTTTACTGTGCAGCAGGGGGCAAAGCGCGCCAGCGTTGCTCCGCCAGCGCCAATGTTCGGACGCGAAGGCGATGCCAAATCGCGGTTCCGCGGAATGGGGCAGCTTCTGTTCGAGATGCCATGCAATGTTATGGCGGATGAGATTCTCACTCCAGGCGAAGGACAAATTCGCGCGTTGGTTTCAGTCGGTGGCAATCCAGAAGTTGGCTTTCCCAACCAGCTGAAAATGCGCAAAGCCTTGGATGATCTGGAACTGTTTGTGCAGATTGATCCATGGATGAGCGCCAGTGCACGCCGCGCTGATGTGGTGCTAGCTCCGTCGCAATGTCTGGAGCGTGAGGACATCACCAATCTTTCCGAATGGTGGCATGAAAACGCCTATGCGCGCTATACAGAAGCGCTGGCAGAGGCGCCGGGTGATACGATTGACGAGTATGAAATGCTCTGGACAATCGGCAAGCATTTGGGCGTGCAGATGCAGCTTCCGGGCGGCAATGTTCCGATGGACAAGTGCCCCGATAAGGAAACCTTCCTAAACCTAATGGTTGCAGGCAGCCTTGTTTCGCCCAGCACAGTGCGCGAGGACGCGCGCAAAGCGGGCGGAGCGGCGGTCGTCTATGATGATCTCCACCCGATCATCGAGCCATTGGATGAAGATGAGCGCCATCGTTTCCAATTGGCCGCTGGCGATATGCCCACCCAGTTGGAGAAATACAGCGCTGATGCGGCTCGGGCCGCCGGATTTGACTTTCGCATGATTTCGCGACGGTCAAAAGGACGGTTCAATTCCATTGGCCAACCGCTCAAGAATTTGGGTAAAAAAGTCACGACCAACCCCGCCTATATCCATCCAGATGACATGGCAGAGCAAGGCATTGCAGACGGGGATGTGATCGAAATTACCAGCGCGCATGCAAGCATTCACGGGGTCGCCAAGCCAAGCGACCGGGTCCGGCGCGGGCTGATTTCGATGGCGCATGCGTTTGGGGATGCGGACGCAGGCAAACACAATGTCCATGAAATTGGCGGATCGACCAACCGCCTAACCAGTGACGAGGTGGACTATGATCCGATCACCGGACAAGCCTTGCAAAGCGCCATTCCGGTAAAAATTACCGCTGCATAAACTTTTTTGGAAAGAGACCAACACTTATGCCCACCAACCGCCGCTTCCTCCTACAGCGACGCCCCGACGGTACGCCCGTACCCGACGATTTCGAGCTTGTTACAGAACCGACACCAGAGCTCGCCGAGGGACAGTTTCTGATCCGCAACCACTATGCATCGCTTGATCCTGCGATGCGCGGCTGGATGGATGCAGGCGGAAATTACATGCCACCGGTTCCCTTGGGCGATCCCATGCGGGCAAGCACAATCGGAGTGGTCGAAGAAAGCCGCGCTGAAGGGTTTGAAAAGGGTCAATGGGTGATGGGTCTCAATGCGCTGGAGGATTATTCCGTAAGCATGATTGGCGGCTTCACCCAGCCGATTGACGAAACCCTTGTGCCCAGCGTCACCAATTACCTTTCTATCTTTGGCGCTGTTGGCATGACCGCCTATTTTGGCTTCCTCGAGGTGTGTGAGCCTAAAGAAGGCGAGACTGTGCTGGTAACTGGTGCGGCTGGCGCGGTGGGCAGTCTCGTGGGACAGCTTGCCAAAATCCATGGTTGCCGCGCCATTGGTATTGCTGGCGGGCCAGAGAAATGCGCTCGGCTGATCGAGAAATACGGCTTCGATGCAGCCATCGATTACAAGGGCAAGGATGAAGATGCGCTAACAGCAGCTATTGCCGAAGCAGCACCCAAAGGCGTGGATGTGATCTTCGAAAATGTCGGCGGTCCTATTCTGGACGCTGGCCTGATGAACTTAAACCTATATGCCCGCGTCGGGCTATGCGGCTTGATCAGCGAATATAACACGGAAGCCGTTGGCGCGCGCAATCTGTGGCGCCTGATCGTCAATCGCGCCTCGATCCGCGGTCTGCTTGTGTCTGACTATGTCGCGCGCTTCCCTGAAGGCGGGGCGAAGATGGGCGAATGGGCCGCTACCCATGGCCTCACCATTGATGAGCATGTCGATGAAGGATTGGAAAACGCCTTCGACAGCTTCATGCGGCTGTTTGCCGGCACAAATGATGGCAAGATGATCCTGAAGATCGCATAATGAGTAAAGCCCATGACACCCATTGAAACCATAGAAGCCTTTATCGCCGCTTGGGACGAATTCGATCTGGAGAAGATCTATTCCTTTATGGCTGAGGATATCGAATGGACCGACATACCCTTGTCGACGGTCAATGGCATCGATCAAGTGCGCGCCAAAATGGCGGCCTTTCCGGGAGTGGAGGCTTGCAGCTTCGAAACGCATTTTATCGCAGCAACTGGCAACATTGTGCTGACCGAGCGAACCGATTGGTTCCAAATGAAAGGCAAAAAGCGCACAATCCGAGTGATGGGCACTTTTGAGCTGAACGATGATGGCAAGATCGCCAAATGGCGCGACTATTTCGATGCAGTTGAATTTGGTCGCGAGTTCGGTGATTTGGCTGAAGGTTAGCCCAACGCACCCTCGCCAATTCGATAGGGCGCATTTTGCCTGCTCCTAACACTTTCACGCATCGCCTGCATGCCGCCTGTGCGGCTAGTCTCTAGCGGATCAATGTAGCGCACAAAAGTGGAAGACAAAGTCAATGAACAAGCCGCAGTCTAATATGTTCGCTCAGGAAACGCTGATCGCGCCATTCGAGCACTATCGGGCCATTCATGATGCGGGCATTGAGATTGAGCATGTGCCCGAAATGCAGGCCTATGTTGTCTACAGTTATGAATTGTGTAGCGAAGCAACGGGCAAGCCGGAGGTTTTCTCAAACGACTTCACCGCACTAATGGGGCGCGAGGAAGACGAAGAACTGCAAGCCATTTTGGCCGAAGGCTGGCCCGACGAAGCCACTCTGCTGACCGCCGATCACCCTGTGCACACGCGCAATCGCAAGCTGGTGAACCTCGCCTTTTCTGCGCCGCGCGTGAATGCGATTGAATCGATCATGCGTGAGAAGTCGATTGCTCTTATAGAAACGATGGCCGCCAAAGGCAGCGGCGATTTCGTCGAAGATTTCGCCATACCCTTGCCCGTGCATATGATTGCTGGGCAGATCGGTTTGGATAATGACCCCAAGCAGGTAAAAACTTGGTCGGATGCAGCCGTTGACCGGTTCAGCCAGCTGATCGACCATGAGCGCAAGAAGGAATGCGCTCGGTCTTTGGTCGAATATCAGCATTATATGAAGGGCAAGATCGACCATGCGCGCAAGCATGGCGGCGATGATCTTCTTACCGATTTGGTCGAAGCACGGGTCGAAGGCGAAACGCCGCTAACCGACCCACAACTCATGTCGATCATGCAGCAATTCATGGTTGCTGGGAATGAAACCACCACGAGCACAATTGCAGGCGCGCTGCTCCAACTGATCCGCAACCCCGAACAAATGGAAAAGGCAAAGGCGGCCGCTGGCGGGCGCGATCCCAAGCTTATTGGTAATATGGTGGAAGAAGCGCTTCGCTATGAAACACCGACCGCTGGCATGTGGCGCATCGCCAAGGCTGATACGCAGCTTGGTGGGCAGGATATTCCAGCCGGATCGGTCGTCCATTTGCGTTATGCAGCGGCCAATCGCGATCCGCGCAAGTTTGAAAATCCTGACAGTTTCGATGTCGAGCGCAAGAACGCCCGCGCCCATCTCGCCTTTGGCAAGGGGCCGCATATGTGCGTTGGCAATATGCTCAGCCGCAAAGAAATGCTGGTCGCATTTGATGAGCTGCTTGACCGGTTGGACAATTTCCAACTCGCCGACCCAGACGCCATTGAAATTCTGCCAAACGTCTTGCTGCGCGGCGTGACCAAACTGCCCATCACTTTTGCAAGCAAAGCATAAGCAGGACCGCTATGAATTTCGATCTCTCCGAAACCCAAGAGTTGTTCACCTCGACCGTAGAGCGCTTCACCGCGCCTATAGATGTCGAGGCGCGGCGACAATTGCGTGGCATGCCGAAGGGTTATGATCCAGCGCGCTGGACGGAACTAGCCGAACTGGGCCTGATTGCGCTTGCTGCTGCGGAAGATCAGGGCGGAATGGGCGGAAGCGCGCTTGATCTGGCATTGGTTGGCGAGGCTTTGGGCAAAGGCAATGCAGCCGATCCTTGGCTCGAAAACGGCGTGTATCCAGCGCGGCTTTTGGCCGCAGCAGGCGCGAATGAAGCGTTAGAAGCTTTGCTATCCGGCGAAAGCATAGTCGCTGTTGCTTGGGCAGAACGTGCGCGCCGTTTTAATATGGTGCCGGCGGGCACAAAGCTTACCGGCAACACAATTACTGGCGAGAAAACCTTCGTCCTTGGGGCTGCATTGGCGGATCAATTGATCGTGTCAGCTTTGGATGGGCAAAGCGCAGCCTTCTTTCTCGTTCCAGCCGACCGTCAGGGCGTAGAAATGCGCCAATACCGGCTGGCTGATGGATCAATTTCGGGCGAATTGCGGCTAACGAATGTCGCGGTATCAGACGCTGACAGGCTGGATATTGATGACGCAGCCTTGGCCGTTGTCATTGCCGATATGCGGCTGCTTGCCTCTGCCGAATTGCTTGGCCTCGGGCAGCGTCTGCTCGATGACACTGTGGCCTATGTGAAGGAGCGCGAACAATTTGGCGTGCCTATTGGCAGCTTTCAAGCACTCCAGCACCGCCTCGTCGAATGCTATGCGAAAATCGAACAATCGCGCTCCATGTTATACCGTACAGCGCTTGCCGATCCGAGTGATGCTGAGGCTTGGAAAAGTGTAACGTCTGGCACCAAAGCCTTCATCTCCGAAAACGTCGATCATGTCGCGCGCGAAGCGGTGCAAATGCATGGGGGCATGGGTGTGACCGATGAACTCGCCATTGGCCACGCGATGAAACGCGTGCTCGTGCTTAGCCAATTGTTTGGCGACGTCAGCACCAACCTTACCGATTACGCAAAAGCAGCTTGAGGAGCCTGAAATGCCAGCACTCGCCCCTATAGACCCCGGGCTTTGGAGCAATGACCCCGAGCCGCATTTGATGGGCGGCAAATTGCCCTCTGGCGAAGTGGTCTTCCCTATGCCGCAAGGTGATGCGGGGAAGGACGTGGAGCCTTATAAACTCTCTCGGCAAGGCAAATTATGGTCATGGACCAGCCAAGGGTTTCTTCCCAAGACGCCCTATGAAGGCAGCGGCAATGGCGAAGGCCAAGGACCGCCCGATTTCGTGCCCTTCTTGCTTGGCTATATCGAATTGCCCGGCGAGGTGATCGTCGAAAGCTACATCGTCGATGCGGAATTGGACGACCTCGAACTCGGCATGGACATGGAATTTTGCATCGTGCCCTTCAACCAGCAGCACACCACCTTTGCCTATCGGCCAACCGGAGCGTAAATCATGAGCGAAGACGTTTACATCATTGGCGCGGGCATCCACCCCTTTGGGCGTACAGAGGGCAAATCGGGACGAGAACAAGGCGTGCATGCCGTGCGCGAGGCAATGGCTGATGCGGGTCTAGAATGGCCAGACATTGAATGCGCTTATGGCGGCTCAGCAGCAGCGGGAAGCGCCGACATTATGGTCAATGAGCTGGGGCTGACCAGCCTCCCCTTCACCAATGTTGCAAATGGCTGTGCAACCGGAGGCAGCGCACTCGCGTCTGCTCAAATGGCGATCTCCAGCGGCATGTATGACCTTGCTTTGGCGACCGGTTTTGACAAGCATCCGCGCGGCTCCTTTAATGCTTCACCAGCCGATTATGGTCTGCCCGAATGGTATGGGCAGACCGGCATGATGCTGACCACACAATTCTTCGCGCTCAAAATCCAGCGCTATATGCAATTGTATGGGATCAGCCGCGAGACGTTGGGCCGTGTGGCTGTGAAAGCGTTTAAGAACGGCACAAAAACACCACATGCATGGCGGCGCAGCGAGATTGATCTGGAAACGGTCCTGAATGCGCCGATGATCAATGATCCGCTCACAAAATTCATGTTCTGCTCACCAGCTGAGGGCGGTGTAGCTCTGATCTTGGCATCCGAGAAAAAGATGAAAGAGCTTGGCGCGCATGGTGTCAAAGTGAGTCAAATCTCTGTCAAAACTCGGCCCCCAGACAGTTTCGAAGTGTTCCAAGCCGGCGTCAGTGTGAAGGATGGTGGCAAGCCGACCGTGCTCGCATCGCAGGCTGCATTCGAAGGCGCGGGGATCGGGCCAGAAGATATTGAAGTTGCCCAGCTTCAGGATACTGAAAGCGGCGCAGAAATTATGCATATGGCCGAAAATGGCTTTTGTGGTGATGGCGATCAGGAGCAATGGCTCGCCGAAGGGCGAACCGATCTTGACGGAGCTTTGCCGGTAAATACGGACGGCGGATGCCTTGCTTGCGGCGAACCCATTGGCGCATCGGGCCTTCGTCAAGTCTACGAAAATGTCGAACAATTGCGCGGACGCGGCGGGACGCGCCAAGTGGCTGGCAAAGACGGCAAGGGTCCGAAAACCGCTTACAGCCATGTCTACGGTGCGCCCGGCCTTTCGGCTGTGGCCATTCTGGAGCGCTAGGAGAAACACATGGGACGCATGTCTGGTAAAGTAGCGCTCGTCACCGGCGGAGCAGAAGGCATCGGCGCCACCGTCGGTAGGATGTTCGTGGAAGAAGGCGGCCAAGTGCTGCTCTGCGATGTGCAATTGGACAAAGCTCAGGCGCTGGCTGATGAGCTAGGCGATGCCGCAGAAGCCTTTGAGCTGGATGTGCGCGATCTAGATCAGTGGCATGCCGCTGTGAAAGAAGCGCAGGATAAGTTCGGCAAGCTAACATCCCTGTTCAACGTTGCTGGCATTTCGGAACCCGGCAATGTCGTAGATGTGGATCTCGATAGCTGGCAGCGCACCATAGACATTAATCTGGTCGGGCCATTTTATGGATGCCGTGCGGCGATCCCAGCGCTGGAAGCATCGGGTGGGCCCGCCACCATCGTCAATATAGGCTCAATGATTGCAATCCGTGCTGCGGCATTTGTTGCAGCCTATTCGGCATCCAAAGCAGGGCTTCAAGGCCTTACGCGCTCTATCGCATTGGATTGCGCAGAACGCGGCGTTCCTATCCGCGCCAATATGGTCCATCCCGGCGCGATCCGCACGCCGATGTATGACCGGTACAAATTTTCTGGCGCGGATGAACCGGAGAATATCGAACGCGACTTTGCCGCAACCCACCCAATGAACCGGATTGGGGAACCTGAAGAAGTCGCCAAGGCTTGCCTTTTCCTCTCATCCGATGATTCCAGCTTTACCACAGGTTGCGACTTTACCGTCGATGGCGGCGGAAGCATTAGGAGCTAAGCGAATGGGCAACCAACCAGCCACACGGATTGATGCGCATTTTGTCGCGGCCGGCAAATATCATGACATCGACTACGCGCGCCTCGAAGTGCTGAAGTTGCTTATGGAGCATCCACATATTCGCACTACGGTTGCGGCGGATTATTCGGGGCTAGAGCGGCTCGACACATGCCGTTTCCTCGTGACGTATACTTGCGATCTAATGCCCACGCCCGAGCAGACGAAACAGCTCAAAGCGTTCTTAGAAAGCGGCGGTAAATGGCTCGCGCTGCATGGGACCAATTCAATCCTTGTCTTCACCGAAGAAGGCCTGGTTGATGCGCCCGAAGACCGGCCCGATATGATGGAAATGCTCGGGACTCAGTTCAAGGCGCATCCGCCAATTGGGGAGTTTCCCGTCGAAGTCGTCAACAAAACGCACGAGCTTACCGAGGGGATCGAAGATTTCGACATTGTCGATGAGCTTTATCTCTCGGACGTAACAGCCCCAATCGACACTTTGATGCAAACCACTTTCGAGGGCGAGGCCACTGGCTTTGTGAAAGACAAATGGGACAAAACTACCGTGCCCATTCTTTATACGCGCGATATCGGTAAGGGCCGCATCGTTTATAATGCACTTGGCCATTGCCGCGGCCATTATGACCTGCCCGGAATGCAGGATTTTTATCCGCATAAGGAAATGTGTGCGTGGAACTATGATGTCTATTATGACATGCTGAGGCGCTCAATCGCATGGGCTATGCGAGAAACCAGCGAGGAAGGATAATAGACCAATGGATATGGATTTCGAACCCGCTGACCTAGCCTTTCGTGAAGAAGTGCGCGAATTTCTCGACACAAGCTTACCCGACCGCTTGAAAGACGGCGCGCGCAAAACGCCTGGTGTCTTTGTTGAGCCTGACATTGGCATGGAATGGCACCGTATTCTCAATGATCGTGGCTGGGTTGCCCCGCATTGGCCGAAAGAGGATGGTGGCACTGGCTGGAGCCCGACACAGAAATTCATTTTCGAAAAGGAATGCGCGCTCGCAGGCGCTCCTGGCATTTCAATTCTTGGGCTGCGATTGGTGGGGCCAGTGATTTGCGCCTTTGGCACGCCGGAGCAGAAAGAACGCTTCTTGCCGCGCATCTTGTCTGGCGAGGATTATTGGTGCCAAGGTTATTCAGAGCCAGGCAGCGGATCGGACCTCGCCTCACTCAAAACCTCGGCTAAGTTGGAAAACGGCGAATACACCGTCAATGGCTCCAAAATCTGGACCACGCACGCCCATCATGCCGATTGGATCTTCGCGCTTGTACGCACCAATACAGAAGTGAAGAAACAGGCGGGCATTACCTTCCTGCTGCTGCCGATGAATCAGGCAGGGGTCGAAGTTACGCCAATCATGTCGATGTCGGGCGATCACGAAGTCAACCAGGTGTTCTTCAGTGACGCCAAAACGCCGGAGGAAAACCGGATCGGAGAAGAAGGGCAAGGTTGGTCAATTGCGAAATTCCTGCTCGAGAATGAGCGGGGCGGATCATGTTTCGCGCCAAGATTGCTCCAAAGCATCGATAATCTGTCCGAACTGGCTGAAAAACAGCCATCGGGGACCAATGGCGCAATTGCCCATGATGCACGCTTCCGCGACCGTCTATCGCGGGTGAAACTGGATGCAGAGGCCTTGGAAGTCACCGAGCTGCGCATTTTGGCTGATCTTGCCAAGGGTCGCGCACCCGGACCGCAAACCTCGCTTGTCAAAATGCTAGGGTCGAACATCGGGCAGGAGATTGACACATTGCGGCTCGAATTGCTCGGCCATGACGGATTGCAATTGCCGCTAGAGCGCCCGCTTTACGGCAATGAAGCGCCCGAACCTGTGGGCAGTGAAGTCGCGCAAGTCGCGATGGGCAAATATCTCAACAATCGTGCGGCGACCATTTTTGGCGGCTCTGACGAAGTGCAAAAGAACATTATTGCAAAGACAGTATTGGGGCTTTGATCCCACCGTCTCTCATGCACCTAATGCAGGTTGGATGCGCCTAGGTTAGAGCGCTGCATCCGCTATTGCTTGCGCGCTCTTATAGTCTGGCTTGCCATTGTTCAGCCTTAACGAGGCACCGGTCAAAGCATCGAACTCACCCCAGTGAATCATGCGATCGCCATGAAACAAGGTCGGCCATTGAAGATCAATACTGGCTCCCAAGACCTTCAAAGCAAATCCAAAATTCTCACCGGCTCAGGTCATATAATTACAATTCCCACCATGCCTTCTTTCCTATAACTTTAAAATTTGACAATGGCCCTATGAATTTGATGAGCATTCGTATGCGCTTTACGCTAGGGTATGTGATGATTCGGCGATAAGAAAGCTGAGCACCGACATTAATGGCGAAGAGGATCGTAAATATGGCTGTGAATGTAGTTGAGCTGCGGACACCGCAAGGCCGCGAAAACATCGATCAGCTTCTGGAAGAGGTGACGATCCGTTGCCTCGAAGATGTTCATGACGCTGCAGAAACGATGGCCCGCATCGCGGAAGAGCGCGGGATGAAGATCGCAATGTGCGACGACATTTCTTCAAAAGAGCCGATGGTCGATGCCGAGGGAACAATCTTAAACGCCGACGTTTTCAAATGGCTCAATGATGGTGCACGCTGGTGGGAAGATCACCGTCTTGCCCTTCACTCACCCTTGCCACGCGCTTGCCGCTATGAAAGCGAGCCGTTTTGGGTGAATGGCGACGGCTTCAATACACGCTGGCAAAATTCCTACCTCGATGAGATTGATCTCAACGATTTCGAGAAACGCTCGCTTTGCAAATCCGCAATTGTCATCCCTGTGCATCTGCCGTTCGGCCAGATTTCAGCGAATAGCTTCATTCCGATCGATAATGAGACTCTTGATCTGACCGAAGACTTTGCAAAATATGCCACCTTCTTTTCCCAGCTAACGCGCCGCTTTATCGCGGGCTATGTTCAAGCGCACCGCACCAAGCGCCGGATCCCTTCAGATTGCGTTTTGTCCAAACGCGAAGTGGAATGCTTGCGTTGGGCAGCGATTGGCAAGACCGACAAAGAGGTCAGTATGATCCTTGAACGCAGCCATGCCACGATCCGCTATCACGTGCACCGCGCTGGCGAGAAGTTGGACAGCGTGAACCGCGCCCAGACCATTTTTAAAGCAGGTCAACTGGGCTATTTGGGCGCAAACAGCTAGCCCAATTTCCGCAAGGGCTCTGAGCCGTCCCAGTCTTCGCCAGCGGCCTTAATCATGCTGAAGAGGTCGGGACTTTCTGCGCTTTGCTGAAGCACTTCGACCAAGCTTCCGGGACCGCCGCCGGGATCAAAATAGATCACCTTGCTGCCGTTCAAACTTCCCTCAATCATGATTTCAGCGCCGTGTTTCTCGCAAGCAGCATAGGCATCGGCAATATCGTCGACAAGAATACAAACGTGATGCAGACCGTCTCCTACATCGGCATATTCGCCTGAATAGATGGAAGGGTGATCATCGCGTGGACGGATCAGCTCAATCTGCATGTCGCCCCAATAGGCCAGCGCGAGATCAAACACCGCTTCTGTTGCAGCTCCGCGATATTTCATGCCCTCTAGGTGAATGCCCTCGATCAGAAAGAACGGGCCAACGCCCATATTCTTTGTCCAATGGTCGAGCGCTGCGTCAAAATCATTCGGCACGAAGGCCATCTGCATGATTTGGCCCAATGCTGCCAATCCACCCTCTTTCATACGCTGCCCTTCATTTCCCAATCCTCACAGATACGCTAGTTTTATGGAGGCCAGCATGTGCGATAAGTGGGCCAAAGCAAACTGCGTAAAATACGAGGATACTCGGCATGAATGAGATGAAAAAAATCGAAGGCGAACGCTGCCCGGGCACAAATTATACCGATATGCTTGAGGCGGATTCGCGCCCTGCGCCCGATTATTTGTTCGAAGAATCCAATCAAGAAATGCCCAATGATCCGCTGCCCATCGCTCCTTACGTTAGCGAGGAATATGCTGCGGCTGAACGCGAAAAACTATGGCCCAATGTCTGGTTGTTTGCTGCCCGCAATGACGAATTGCCCGACCCCGGCGATAGCGTTGTTTTCGACATAAATGACAAGAGTTTCCTGATCGCTCGCCAAGCCGATGGCAGTGTCAAAGCCTTCTACAATGTCTGCCTCCACCGCGGCCGCAAATTGCGCACTGAGCCCGGAAACACGACTCAATTTCGCTGCCCCTTCCACGGCTTCACATGGAAGACCGATGGCGCTTTGAAAGAGATTCCTTGCGAATGGGATTTCAAACATCTCGAAGACAAAGACATGAGCCTGCCCGAAGTCCGCGTGAACATCTGGCAGGGCTTCATCATGATTACAGAGAATAATGACCTTCCTGAATTTACCGAATGGGTCGGTCCAGTGCTCGATCAATATGAGCATTATCACATTGATGATTGCTTCACCGCAATGTGGGTCCAGCGCAAAATTCCGGCCAATTGGAAAGCAACATCAGAAGCCTTTATGGAGGCATGGCATTCGGTCACCACCCATCCGCAGCTTCTGCCTTTCCTAGGCGACGCCAATTCGCGCTATGATTTGTACGGCGATAATTTCAACCGCGCGATCACGCCGTCAGGCGTTCTTAGCCCGCACATTCAGGGTAAAGATCAGCAATATATCCTCGACAAAATGGCCGAGTTTTCGGGCAAAGGCGGCGATACGCGCTCACGCGGTAATTTCGAAGATGACAGTCTTGCCGGCTATGATGCGGATGATCCATTCTTGGCGCGCAAAGTGTTGGCGCAGGCCAATCGCGATGCATTCTCAGAGCGGGATGGCTATGACTATTCCGACAAAACCGACACTGAAATGCTCGACAATTTCACCTATAATATCTTCCCCAATTTCGCGCCTTGGGGCGGATATGTGCCGCAGCTTGTCTATCGCTGGCTACCGGGTGACAATGCAGATGAATGCACAATGGAAATTCGCGTCTTGATGCGCACGCCCAAGGGCGAGAAAACGCCGCGCGCTGCAGAAAAAGTGATCATCCCCGACGATCAGCCTTTCTCATGGGCCAAGGATGTCATGGGTGAGGCGCTCGCCCAAGTCTTCGATCAAGACATGGCGAATTTGCCGCATGTGCAGACGGGAATGAAGGCAAGCGCCAATGGGATTATGGAACTGGGCGCCTATCAAGACAGCCGCGTGCGTCATTTCCAAACCACTCTCGGGAAATATATGAGCGGCGAGTTGCCAGCCAAGTAACTTCAGCCCTAGAGCGTCCCTCTATGGCTCAATTTGATCTTTCAGGGCGAACTGCCCTCATCACTGGCGCGTCCTCTGGCTTTGGCGAGCATTGGGGCAGGCTCTTGGCTAACTCTGGCGCAAATGTCGCTCTGGCGGCGCGGCGCGGAGATAAGCTTGCGGCGCTTGCCAGTGAAATTGGCGATGCGGCCGCTCCGGTCACGATGGATGTCGCTTCGGAAGGATCGATCATCGCAGGCTTTGACACCGCCGAGGCCGCATTCGGCACGGTAGATACTGTGATCGTCAACGCTGGGATCGATAGCAATGGACTAACAATCGACATCCCCAAGGAGGAAATTGCCCGCGTTCTAACGATCAATCTGATGGGCGCGATATTGACCGCGCGCGAAGGCGCTAAGCGGATGATGGCAGCTGGCGTGACCAATGGCCGGATAGTGATGATCGGCTCGATCACTGCATTTGAAGCATCACCAGCTGTTGTTGCCTATTCCGCCAGCAAAGCAGGCGTAGTCCAAGCGACCCGCAGCATGGCTCGCGAATGGGCGCGACGAGGGATATCGATCAATTCAATTTCGCCCGGCTATATTCGTACAGCCATCAATGACGAGTGGTTCGCAACCGAGCCTGGTCAAAAGCAGATTTCACGCTGGCCGCGCAAGCGCCTGATGGAGATGGAAGGGATGGACGGTATACTTCTGTTCCTTGCGTCCGACGCTGCAGAATATGTCACCGGCACGGATTTCGTTTTGGACGACGGACAGACGCTTTAATCTTCGTGACTTGAGCGCGATTTAGTTTGCGCTATCGCCCTGCTACTTGAGCGCGATTTAGTTCCCTAGCTTG
>CAZTFZ010000014.1:0-5773 GCA_964613105.1 uncultured Porphyrobacter sp.
GTTGCCCGCGCAATCGATTTGCCGAGCGAGGTTTTGCCCACACCTGGCGGGCCAACGAGGCATAGGATCGGCCCCTTCAGCTTGTTCGTTCGCGTTTGGACGGCAAGATACTCGATGATCCGGTCTTTGACCTTCTCAAGGCCGTAATGGTCATCATCCAGCACAGTTTGTGCGGCTGTAAGGTCTTTCTTGAGGCGGCTTTTCTTGCCCCAAGGAAGCGCTAGCAAAATATCGAGATAATTGCGGATGACCGTCGCCTCAGCGCTCATCGGCTGCATGGCCTTCAATTTCTTGAGCTCGGCCTCAGCCTTGGATTTCGCCTCTTTCGAAAGCTTGGTCTTGCCGATCTTCTCGGTCAGTTCAGCGATTTCATTGCCGCCATCTTCATCGCCGCCGCCCAGTTCGTTCTGGATCGCTTTCATCTGCTCATTGAGATAATATTCGCGCTGGGTCTTTTCCATCTGACGCTTCACGCGGCCACGGATTTTGCGCTCGACCTGAAGGACGGACAATTCGCCCTCCATAAAGCCCATAACCATCTCAAGCCGCTTTAGCGGATCGGCCTCGGTCAAAAGGGCCTGCTTGTCAGAAACGCTAATCGCAATTGCAGCCGCAATGCTGTCAGCAAGCTCGCCTGCATCATCAAGCTGACCGACTTCTTCGGCGGCATCCTCGCCCAATTTCTTATTGAGCTTGGCATAATCGCCAAACTGCTCGACCACTTGGCGCATCATTGCGGTGACTTCGCTGCCCGATGCGGTCACTGGCTCGGCAAAGCTAACCTCGGCGGCTTGATAGCCCTCATCCTCTGTAATCGAGACAAGGCTAGCGCGCGCAGCCCCTTCGACCAGAACGCGCACCGTGCCATCAGGCAATTTGAGCATTTGCAAGACTTGAGCAACAACGCCCAAATCGTACAAATCCGCGCCTGCCGGATCATCGCAGCCCGGATCGCGCTGAGACAAGAGGAAGATTTCCTTCTTGCCCGCCATCGCCACCTCAAGCGCAGCGACCGACTTATCGCGGCCCACAAAAAGCGGGACGACCATGCCGGGGAAAACCACGATATCGCGCAGAGGCAGGAGAGGAAATTGAGTGCTCATAGGGGGAATGTCCGTTGGAAAGTGCCGCTTGCGTTCAGGTCGGCACGCATATTTTTAATCTTCGTTAGGGGCGTCATGAATGATGGTGGCGATATGGGGAGTGCTCAACCGCGCTGCAATAGGTGGTCACTCATATAGGGCGACACATCAGCCCCAGCGCAGGGGCCTTAGCCCATCAGCATTACCCCATTCCGGGCAGATTAAAGCCAGGCGGCAGGCCCATGCTGCCTTGGATGCTCTGCATTTCTTCCGCAGAGCGCCGATCAGCCTTGTCGCGCGCATCATTAAACGCCGCTGTCACAAGGTCTTCAACGATCGGCTTTTCATTGAGCTTCATTAGGCTGTCATCGATCGACACGCCCAAAATGCGCCCGCGCGCAGTGGCCCGCACAGTTACCATGCCGCCGCCAGCCGAACCTTCAACTTCAATCTCATCCAGCTTGGCCTGAGCATCGTTCATCTGGGTTTGGATCGTTTGCGCTGCCTCTTGCGCAGCTTGGATCATTTCTTCCATCGACTTCATTGGCTTTGTCTCCGTTGGGGTGCGGAAAAGGACGCGACTTGGCCGCTTTGGCCGCCATTGCTGCCCTCATCCAAAATTTCTGCATCGGGAAAGGCTTCCAATGCGGCTTTGACCATAGGATGCGCTCGCATGGCTGCGCTGGCTTCAGCCGCCTTTGCCTCTGCCTGTTCTGAAAGCGATGCCGCGCCCTCATCTTGAACCTGTTCTACCGTCCATTTCGTTTCGCCGATGGCGTTCAATGCCTCGCGAATGTCAGAGGCAATGTCATCGCGATAGTGTGCGTCTCTGGAAAAGCGCAAGTGGCCTTGTTCCAGGCTAACCACTCGAACCTGCAGTCGCATAACGTCGGCTATGCGAAAAGCGCGGGCCTGCTCGACTTGCTCGACCAATTGGCTCCAATCAGGAGCCGCGCTGGTTTGATCGGCAACGAAGGAGGTTCCAGCTGCAGATACGCCGCCCGCACTTGCTGCCGGAGCATTTGCTGCTGGTGCTGGCTGACTGGCGAGCTGCTCAAGCTGTTTTGCAAGCTTGCCCGGGTCAGGCAAATCATTGGCATGCATCGCGCGCAGCAAAGCCATGCGAGCCGAAACCAAGGGATCGGGCGCTTGGCGCACTTCCTCATGGCCCTTCAGCAGCAATTGCCAAAGCCGGTGCAATTGCGGTGCGCCGATCTGCTGCGCCCACTCAGTCAACTGTTCGCGCTCGTCAGCGCTGGGCGCATCAGCCTCGGCCCCGCCAACTTGGGCAACGGTAATCCGGTGCACCACATCCATCAGCGCTCGCATAATCGCCAGCGGCTCAACCCCAAGCGCATATTGATCGTCGAGCCCAGCCAGCAGCGCCTTGCCATCGCCCTTCAATAAACTGCCGAGCAAAGCCCTTTGCGCGCCTTTGTCTGCAAGGCCAAGCATGTCGCGCACCCGGCCTGCATCAACCTTAGCGCCGTCGCCAGATGCCCCGCCCTCCAGATCAGCATGGGCTATCGCTTGATCGAGAATAGAGAGGCCATCGCGAACAGAGCCCTCGGCAGCATTGGCAATAATGCGCAGCGCCTCTTCCTCCGCCTCCACCACTTCAGCGGCGCAAATCTTAGCGAAATGCTCGGTCAAAAGGTCAGCTGAAATGCGCCTAAGATCGAAACGCTGCGTCCGGCTGAGCACTGTGACGGGCAGTTTTTCGACCTCTGTGGTCGCAAAGAGGAATTTCACATGGGCAGGCGGCTCTTCCAGCGTTTTCAGCAAAGCGTTAAACGCATTGCGCGACAGCATGTGAACCTCATCGATGATGTAGATTTTATAACGCGCACTGACCGCCGCATAACGCACCGCCTCGATAATCTCGCGCACATCATCGACGCCAGTATGGCTCGCCGCATCCATCTCGATCACATCGATATGGCGACCTTCGGCTATCGCAACGCAAGGCTCGCATTGGCCGCAAGGGTCTATCGTCGCCCCGCCCGTCCCATCGGGCCCGATGCAATTCAACGCCTTGGCAATCAGCCGAGCGGTCGAGGTTTTGCCGACCCCACGAACGCCCGTCATCAAGAAAGCATGAGCCAGCCGGTCGCGCTCAATCGCATTGGCGAGCGTGCGGACCATCGGCTCTTGCCCGATCAGCTCGCTAAAACTTTGCGGGCGATATTTGCGAGCCAGAACGCGGTAAGGCTGGCTGGATTTTGCTGGAGCTTCAACTTGAGCCTCAACAGAGGACTCAACCGCAGGAGCGTTCTCTGGAACGGGCGCTGGCGCAGGAGCCTGAGCAGGCGCCTGAGCAAGAGCTGGCTCACCGAACATAGAATCCTGACCCGCCGCCTCTAACTCGGCAGCGCTGGGCTTTGGTTCTTCCTCAGGCGAGGGAAAGTCATTGTTGTCAGAATCGCTCACCAACAAACCCTAGGCGGTCACACCGCGTTTGTCATGACGCGAGGTCACTTGCTGGACTTGGATATGTGGGAAACACAAAAAGGAGCCGAGCGACCCGTCGCAATCCACCTGGGCTGCTTCCTTCCGGACCTGACCCGGTGAGCGAACGCCAACGTCCACCCGACTCCCACCTGCCCTATGGCGAGGCTGTTTTGAATTGGCAAGAGCCAAGCAACCCCCTAGACTGTCTTTTCAAACAACAGACAAAAGGGTCCAACCATGCGCATTCCAATGACACGCTCAGCAAGAAAGACCTCGCTTCGGGTTCGCGCATGCTTGACTTTGACCTTGTCCGCCATGCTGCCTGCCCTGCTATTGAGTCCAATTGCGCAAGCAAATGCCGCAGAAGACAAACAGGTAGGCAGACAGGCAGGCAATCTGCCCGACTTCGGAGCCAATACGAGCGAATGGGCCAATGACGGCGAATGCGATGATCCGCGCTTTGTTGGCGTTGGTATGGCCGCTGCCCTCGTCACAGAAAACATTGGCCGCGATGCACGCGATTGCCGCCGCGCTCACGACAAAAAGCGCATAAAGCTCAATCCACTTTTCGCTGAACCAGCCGAGGACGCAGTGATTGATTTCGGCGATAATCTGTCTGATTTCGCCTTTGATGATGCCTGCGATGATATCCGTTTTACAGGCGAATATGCCTCGCAAATGATCTATTTGGTTGAAGATATCGGCCATGATGCGGCTGATTGCCAAGCCGCTTTCGCAAAAGGTGTTGCCCGTTGGCAAGGTGCGATTGTCAATCCAGAGCCGGGCCTATCGGTGGACGATGTGAGCCGGGAACAGGCTAGCGATCGGCGTATTGACGACACGATCTAGAAGCAGCTTAGGGCTAGCAGCAGCTTTAAGCGCCGCGTGCTTGGACTAAAGAAGTGAGCGAAAGACTGCTGCGAGCCACTAATGCCCGCAAAAAAACTGCCCGTTAAAACCTAGCGGAAATTATCCGCATAGGCTTGGATTTTGAGCGCTTTGTCGGGCGAGCTATGCACACGCGCGGTTATGCCGTGTTTCGCAGCATAGGCTTTTGCGGCAAGCTTTGTCGGGAAAGACAGCACAACTTGCGCCTGCGTATCACCGCTGCCAGTCCAGCCCATCAAAGGATCAGCCTTGCGTGCCTCTGACTGAGCAAACTCCAGCACCCAATCCTGAGTGCGTGCCTTGCCCGATTGCATCGCGCTTTTCGGGCGTTGATAGATCTTAGCTGCCATAGGGTGCTCCTATAATTTGTGCCCAGTAATTCAAGCCCCACCGTTTGAAAAGGCGTTCCTTGTCTTCAAACTCGGTTTCTCGGTCCATGGTTCCTCGGGCCAGCGATGTTTGGGATAGCGCCCCTTCATATCCTTGCACACATCTTTCCAACTTCCGCGCCAAAAACCAGGCAAATCGCGGGTCTGCTGGATGGGCCTGCCAGCGGGACTGGTCAGCTTGAGCAGCAATGGCACCGCGTCTGATTTCGAACCGATCATCGGATGGCTATCGAGCCCAAACAGCGCCTGCACGCGCACCTCTATGCTGGGTGCATCATCGCCCTCATAGTCAATCGTGTGATGCGTGGCCGCGGGCGAGGTGAAAGCGCGCGGTGCGCTCTTATCCAAAGCCTGCCGCTCGTCCCAATCGAGAAGGCCAAGCAATGCCTCTACTCTGTCGCCTTGCGAAACGCCCAAGTCGCGGCGCCCTTTCGAAACTCGATCCAACAGCAAAGGTTCGAGCCAAGCTTCTGTGTTATTGCGTAAATTTTCTTGAGTGAGCGCTTCAATCTGGCTGTATCGAGCCCGAGCCATTAACTGCGCGGGCAACCAATCCTCCAATTGCTCCACACATTTATCCACCAGCATATCCACAAGTGCTTGTGGGTCAGGATCGCTGTCAGGACCGCTGGCCATAGTGATCGCTCCAAGCCGTTTTTCAAGCCGAGGCTCGGCGCGCATTTCACTTTTATTCCAATGGATTACAGAGCGCTTTGAAATCAGGCTCTCAAGTTCATTTTCAACCTCATGCTCGCTTAACTCGGCGGCGGCAGTGATCCGAGCGCCCTTGGCTTGCCCCTGCGCATCGGCAATCACCAGCCAATCGGCACGGGCCAGAGGCGATGCTGGATCAAGCTGGAAGGCACGCCCTCCTGCCGTCAGCCATTGTTCGCCGCTGGGATCGCGTTTGCGCGCCACAAAATCAGGCCTTGCGCGGGCCAGATGAAGTGCGGGATTGCCGTT
>CAZTFZ010000014.1:5873-16279 GCA_964613105.1 uncultured Porphyrobacter sp.
CCTCGCTCTTGCGTGAGCAGAACCAGCCGCGCGGCCGCTTCACCCTCGCCCGTCTTAGCGCCAAACAAAACCGCCGCAGCACTAACCGGATCCATCGGTAAGGAGGCAATTTTCTGACCCCAATCCGTGATCCGCCCCTCTGCATCGAGCGCTCCCAAGCCTGTAAGACTGGACCGCGCAGCAGCTATCGAAGCGACCGGCGGCTCATCAATCCAGGCCAAAGATGCTGGGTCTTGCGTGCCCCAACGCGCCAAGGACAAGAGCAAAGGCGCAAGGTCGCTCGTGGTGATTTCGGGCGCGTCAAATTTGGGCCGCCCGCCGTGCCCGCCCTCTTCCCACAAGCGATAAGCGACCCCCGCCCCTTGCCGCGCAGCACGCCCCGCCCTTTGCGCAGAGGCCGCTTGGCTAGCGCGCTGCGTCACAAGATGGGTCGTGCCCGCAGCCCTATCGAAGACGGCTTGGCGCGAAAGCCCGCTATCAACGACAATGCGAACGCCGTCCAATGTCAGCGAGGTTTCGGCAATTGCGCTCGCCAAAACAATCCGTCTGCGCCCGTCAGGATCGCGGCGAATGGCTGCGCGCTGGGCAGCGGGATCAACCTGTCCATGCAAAGGCAGGATCGGCACATCGGGCAGGCGTTCGCTAAGCCGCTCTAGCGTCCGATTGATCTCGCCCATTCCGGGCAGAAAGGCGAGAATATCGCCCTCTTGCTGGTCGCGCCATGCGGTCAGAATAGCGCGTGTCATTGCGTCTTCTGTTCGCATTTCAGGCGCGCTGCCCAGCCATTCAATTGCTAAGGGAAAGGCTCGCCCCTCGCTTTCGATCACAGCCCCATCATCGCCCAAAAGCGCACCAAACCGAGCGCCATCAATCGTCGCTGACATGACCAACACGCGCAAATCTTCGCGCAGCACAGCGCGGCTCTCCAAAGCCAAAGCCAGCCCCAGATCGCTGTCGAGATGCCGTTCATGCGCTTCGTCAAACAAGACGGCTGAAACGCCTTTCAGCTCAGGATCAGCGACCAGCCGATTGACAAAAATCGCCTCTGTCATGACGACAATACGCGTTTTTGCAGAGGTTTTCGTGTCGAGCCGAGTGACATAACCCGCCGTCTCACCCACTTTTTCATCCAAGATTTCAGCGATCCGTTCAGCAGCTGCACGGGCTGCTACGCGGCGCGGCGAAGTGAGAATGATTTGCCCTGTGCACCAATCCTCTTGCAGCAGGCGCGGCGCGACAGCGGTGGTTTTACCAGCGCCGGGCGGTGCAATCAAAACGGCGGTTTTGGCTCCGCCATCGTTTAACTTTGCGCAAATTTCGGGAAGAACAGCCTCAATTGGCAGCATGTCTAAAACCCGAGCAACGGGTTTCGCGCGAGGGTCAAATGCCCCTCAATAGCCACGCGCTACTGCAAATTGCGCAGCCTCAGCCATGGCGACGCGCGCCTTGCCATCAGGAAAAATCGAGATCGCATCAATCGCCCGTTGCGCGAAGTGCCGCGCCCTGCTGCGCGTGTCAGCCAAAGCGTTGTACTTCTCGATTAGGCCAATTGCTTTTTCCAGAGCTGCATCATCGCAATTGTGACCGGAAATCGCGCTTTGCCAAAAGCCGCGCTCTTCTTCGGTGCCGCGAGCATAGGCAAGGATCACTGGCAAGGTCATTTTACCCTCGCGAAAGTCATCGCCGCGGGTCTTGCCCATTTGCTCAGCATCGGCGTCATAATCGAGCGCGTCATCAACCAACTGGAAAGCGACGCCCAAATTGCGGCCATATTCATCAAGAGCTCGCTCTTTTTCCTCATCGCATTCAGCAACAACCGCAGAAATCCGGCTAGCGGCCGCAAACAAAGCGGCGGTTTTGGCGCGAATGATCTGCAAATAGCGTTCTTCGCTAGTTTCGATCTGGCGTTGAGCGGTCAATTGATCGACCTCGCCCTCGGTGATGATAGAGCTAGCGCCTGACAGGATTTTGAGCACTTTAAGGCTGCCATCCTCGACCATCAGCTCAAAACTGCGGCTAAACAGAAAATCGCCCACAAGCACCGTGGCTGGATTGCCGAAGATGATATTCGCTGCCGCTTTGCCGCGCCGCATATCGCTGCCATCGACGACATCATCATGCAGCAAGGTCGCGGTGTGAATGAACTCAACAGCAGCGGCCAATTGGTGGTGGCGCGTGCCGTGATAGCCGACCAATTCTGCCCCAGCGAGCGTAAGCATCGGGCGCAGCCTCTTACCGCCGCCTGCAATCAAATGCCCCGCCAAAGCAGGGATGAGCGGAATTTCGCTCTGCATCCGGTCGAGAATCACCGAATTGACCGCGTTCATGCCTTGCGCCGTCAGCGCCAACATCGGATCAAGCGAAGCCGGCTCTGGCTGCTTTCGGGAGAGGGGAATAATATCAGCGCTCATAGCGTGTTTTGTCATGGCGCATGGCGGCTGTTCTTGGCAAGCGAGGATTTGCTGCTAGCGTGGCTTTCATGACAAGCGCACCTCAGGATTCTGCAACAACCACACCTAATGACGTTTCGGGCGGGGAGAATCCCACCGACCCTACGCTCGCGAGCTTTCGCAAAAGCATCGACAATATCGATGCAGCACTGATCCATATGCTGGCTGAACGCTTTCGCATCACTCAGGCTGTTGGCGAATATAAGGCGAAAGCAACCCTACCGCCTGCTGATCCGGGGCGCGAAGCCAAGCAGATAGAGCGGTTGCGCGGGCTTGCGATTAGCGCCGATCTTGACCCTGAATTTAGCGAGAAATTTATCCGCTTTGTGATTGACGAAGTGATCCGGCATCACCGCCAAGCCGCTGGAAAATAGACGAGAAAGCGCGGCGCGCGCCGATCAAAGCCACTTCGCGAGCTAGGCGGTTGTTATCTCTTGCGCGGCTCTTGGCAGGCGCAAGATGACCAGCAACCCGCCCAAATCTTCGCTTTCGTCCAATTCAACGCCGCCGCCATAGATTTCCGCGACATCGCGAACGATTGCAAGGCCAAGACCTGTGCCGGGCTTATCGGTATCGAGCCGCACTCCGCGATCAAAAATGCGCTCACGCTCCTCGGCCGGAATACCCGCCCCATCATCCTCCACCCAAATAGTACAGAACTTGTCTTTGGGCTGCGTATCGATCGTCACAAACACGCTGCCTCCGCCATATTTGGCAGCGTTTTCAATCAAATTGCCAAGGATTTCGTCCAAATCCTCGCGTTCAATGGTGACATGGGCTGATTTGCCCCCTGCAAGATCGATCCGTGCATCGGGATAGAGCCTCTGAACTGCGCGGCGGACCGGCTCTGCACTGTCCAACACGCTCGTTCGCGCATGGCCAACCGCGCGCCGTCCAGCCGCTCTTGCTCGCGCAAGGTGGTGGTCAACATGGCGCTGCATAGTGCGCGCCTCGCGGATGGTCGTATCGGCAAGATTGTCTGCCCGCGCAGTCGCAGCATTGGTTAAAACAGTGAGCGGCGTTTTCAACGCATGCGCCAAATTGCCAGCATGCATTCGCGCCTCTTCTGCTTGGTTTTCAGTGTGTTCAATCAGCGCGTTGATCTCTTCAACCAATGGCTCAACCTCGGTCGGCAAATCGTCGGTAATCCGGTTTGCTCCCGTGGAACGCAGCGCTTGAATGGCCCGGCGCACGCGGCGTAAGGGGCCAAGGCCGAACCAGTTTTGCACAAAGGCCATCGCCATGAGGCCAATGCCAAGCGCTGCAAAGCTCCACAAAAGGATCGAGCGAATCTGCTCTATCTGCCCGTCCAACTCGCCGCGATCAGCCGCAACGGCAAAGGTCCAAGTGCTATCGCTGAAAGGCAGAGTAACGGTCTGCTCTGCAATGCGCAGCGACTCGCGATCAAACTGGTCGCTGTCATAAATCAGCGTTTCATTGCTCGGCTGATCATGGCGCAATGACAAGGTCCGATCCCAAAGGGACCGTGATGCAAGCGATTGCAAAGACAGCACCTCTGCCCCGCGGTCGCTTTCATCCATGATTTGCCAATAGAGGCCAGAATTGGGCTCAAGAAAGCGCTGATCGCCGAGCTCGCGAATGAGGTTGACCTCATCCTCCACGCCAATCTCGGCAGAAGAGATAAGCGCGGTCAGTGAATAGGTCAGCTGGTCATCAAAATTGCCCTCGACCAGATTGGTGAGAGTGCGGTCGAGCGTGACCCCTCCAGCGACCAGCAACAGCAAGATCCAAACCGCAGCAATTGCCAACATCCGGCCAGCAAGACTGCGGCGGGGCGGGCGCGGATCGAGCCTAATCTCGCTTTCGTCTTTGGCGGTTGCAGGCACAGAATCCGGAGCAGGCGCGGAGCCTGACCCCTGATCGAGCGCTCCTCTGCCCTGTCCAGATCCTGAGCCGTGCACCGTATCAGGCGCAGGTTTTGAACCTGAGGCATGGCTTGGGTCTTTGACACTGTCGGTGTCGTCAGGCCCGTCGCCAAGCAAGTTACGAAGCTCGCGGAGCGTCTGCAGGATCGTCTAGGCTGTAACCAAGACCGCGTATCGTCGTGATGACTTCGGCGCCCAATTTCTTGCGAATGCGAGTGACGAAGACTTCGATCGTATTGGAATCGCGATCAAAATCTTGGTCGTAAATATGCTCGATCAGCTCGGTCCGGCTCACCACCTTGCCTTTGTGGTGCATCAGATAGCTCAAAAGCTTATATTCCTGCGCGGTCAGCTTTACCGGCTCGCCTTCCAGCGTAACCCGGCCCGAACGCGTGTCCAGCCGGACCAAGCCAGCGACCAATTCGCTCGACGTATTGCCAGAGGCACGCCTGATCAAAGCCCGCAGCCGTGCGATCAATTCTTCTGTTTGGAAAGGTTTCGCCAGATAATCATCAGCGCCTGCATCCAGGCCTGCAACCTTATCAGACCAGCTGTCGCGAGCGGTCAGAACCAGAACAGGAAAATCGCGGCCTTCCTTGCGCCACATGCCAAGGACAGTGAGGCCGTCAATTTCTGGTAGGCCCAAATCGAGGATTACAGCGTCATAATCTTCAGTGCTGCCAAGAAAGTGACCATCTTCGCCATCGGTAGACAGATCGACCGCATAGCCGGTCTGCTCCAAAGTCGATTTTAGCTGGTTGCCCAATGTCGGTTCGTCCTCGACTATCAGAATTCTCATCTAGCTTTTTCCTTGTTCGCACCCTGCGCTGAGGTAGCCCCCAACGCATTTCACCGATTGATTTCGTTCATGTTCGCTAATGCGTCAAGCTGAACACTCAGTTGTGAAGGGGATTAATTCGCGTCTTTGCAGGCAGATTGCTGAATTGGCAGACTTGTAAATACCCCAGGCAGATACGCAAAATCGCGGCTTCAATCTCAAAAAGGCTTACTGGCTCGTCCTGAGCACTCGGCCTGTTTTGGCATCGACATCGACATAGATGACCTTGCCATCACGCTGAAATTTCAAGCGATAAGCCTTGGCAGTCGAATCGTAAGCAAAGCCAAGATATTTCGCATCGCGCATGGTCGGCAAAACCTTTGCCTCAATCTCGCGCGAGCTCAGTATATTCCCAGCCTGCATTTCCTTGCGGGCTTCGCTTTGATCTTGCCGCGTCTGCACTTCTGAACTTGCAAAGGCAGGTTCAGCGTACAGGCCACCCGTGGCAAAACCGGTCGTCGCAAGGCCAATTAAGCCCAATGCAAGACCGCATGCCGGGACAATCACCGGAGCGATGGAAGGAAAGACTGCTCGTATCATGGAGAAAGAAATACTCGGAATGCTTTGAACGGTGTGTGAATAGCGTTTCGCAAAAGCGTTAAGCTGATCAGCTCGGGTTTGTCATCTCATATTTCACATGGATCGAGACACTTGTGCCAACTTCACCTGCTGCAATGGGCGTCGCAACATCGCTCTCAACGCGAGCAGCGGTCAATACAACCGTATCGCCCCTGCTCCGCGAGCTCTGAACGCTCTCGGTAATTTCTAGCAAGCGCACATCGCCATAGCCCGCCAGCCGAGCGTAATCGCGCGCCATCTCTAGCCCCCGGGCAAAGGCAGCACTGCGGGCCTCAGCCTTAACTGCGGCGTCATCTTCCAAGGTGAAGCGTGGCCCTGAAATTGTGTTCGCGCCCGCTTTCACCAGAGCATCAAGTGTATCGCCAACCTTATCGAGATCGCGCAGCCGAACCGAAACAGAGTTGCTCACTTGATACCCAGTCAGAATTTGCCGTTCATTGGGCCGGTCATAGCGATACTGCGGGCTAACATTAAAATTGCGGGTTTGAATGTCTCGGGCGGCTATCCCCATGCGCCTCAATTCGCGCACCACCGCGTCCATCTTTGCCGCATTTTGCCGCATGGCCGCGCTTGCGGTCAGGGCACTGGTCAAAACTCCGGCGCTGATTTGCGCGACATCGGGCTGTGACTGGACAGTTTCGGTAATTCTCAGCTCTGCCACAGGCCCTGTGGTTTGAATTTCGATCACTGCCGCTGCTGCGGGAACGCTCAACATTCCCGCGCTCGAAAGCGCAAAGATGCCGCCTAGCAAAGCCGTCGTCGCGCCGCTTTTGACACCACTTTTGAAACTGGCCACCATCGATAATCTCCCATTCCCTCAGAAGCTTTTGCCACCGCCGGGCTGTCCAAAATGTGAATGGTACTGCATTGAAGTGGCAAGCCTAGTTTTTTGCCCCAATATTGGGTTTTTGAGAGCGAAAGCTTGCCCCCGAAACTTGCTTTGGCCGCTAGGCCAGACTACCGCGCGCTCACCATGGCACAGCCTCCCATTCTCAGCCTCGAAGGCATTGGTCTGCAATTGGGCGGTCGCTGGCTGTTTGGCGGGCCCGATACAGAGGGCCTCAACCTGCATGTTGGCCCGCGCGACAGGCTGGCGTTGATTGGCCGCAATGGCGCTGGCAAGACCACTTTGATGCGGCTTATTCTTGACCTTGTTGAAAGCGATCGCGGCGAGCGCAAAGTCAAACCCGGCACTCGGATTGTGGTGCTAGAACAAGACCCCGATTTTGGCGATCACGAGACCCTGCTTGATTGGGCGCTGAGCGGCGAACATGCGCCGCCTGAATACGCCGTCGAGGCCATCGCCGGACAGTTGGGCATCGCGATGACAACCCCGTGCAAAGGCGCAAGCGGAGGCGAAAGACGCAGAGCCTCTATCGCTAGAGCCTTGGCCCAAGAACCCGATCTTCTGCTGCTTGATGAACCGACCAACCACCTTGATTTGGGCGCAATTGATTGGCTGGAGGACTGGCTCACCCGCTATAAAGGCGCGTTTATCACGATCAGCCACGACCGGACTTTTCTCACCCGCCTAACCAAGGCCACGCTGTGGCTCGATCGCGGAGGATTGCGCCGCAAAGAAGTGGGTTTTGGCGGATATGAGGCGTGGGAAGCGCAAGTCTATGCCGAGGAAGCGCGCGCTGCGGAAAAGCTCGACGCAAGACTTAAGCTCGAAGCCCATTGGCTGGAACGCGGCGTCACTGCGCGGCGAAAACGCAACCAAGGCCGCCTCGAAAAACTCTATCAAATGCGCGCTCAACGCGCCGCGATGATGAGCGATGCAGGCGCTGCCAAGCTGAAATTGGCGACCGAGGAAGAGTTTAAGAGCAAGTCGGTGATCATCGCTGACAAAATCGACAAAAGCTATGATGATCGCGCCATCATCAAGCCCTTTTCGCTTCGCATTCAACGCGGCGATAGGATCGGCATTGTCGGCTCCAATGGTGCTGGCAAAACCACGCTTTTGAAAATGCTGACCGGCGAAATCGCACCTGACAATGGAACTGTGACCATTGCCCGCAATCTGACAGGGGTGATGATCGACCAGCAACGCCAGCTTTTGTCGGCGGGCAAAAGCGTGCGCGATATTCTGGCCGAGGGCGGCGATTGGATCGATGTGCGCGGCGCTCGCAAACATGTTCAAGCCTATTTGAAAGACTTCCTCTTCGATCCCAAAATCGTCGACACAAAGGTCGATATTCTGTCGGGCGGCGAGCGTTCTCGGCTGCTGCTCGCCCGCGAATTTGCCAAGGCCAGCAATCTGCTCGTGCTGGATGAGCCGACCAATGATCTCGATCTAGAGACGCTCGATCTGTTGCAAGAGGTGATCGCCGATTACGAGGGCACCGTGCTGATCGTCAGCCACGACCGCGACTTTCTCGACCGGACAGTCACTGTCACTCTGGGCCTCGATGGAACAGGGCGGGTCGATATCATCGCTGGCGGCTATGCCGATTGGGAAGCCAAGCGCCAAAAGCCGGTTGCGGCCAAGAAATCCGCCAGCCCTAAACCAAAACCCGCCCCAAAACAGACTGAGGCTCCTAAGGCCTCCGCTAATCCAGCCAAATTGTCATTCAAAGACCAGCGCGATTACGAGCTTTTGCCCGCTAGAATCGAGGAATTGGAGGCCGCCATCCGCCGCGGCCAAGACATCCTTGCCGACCCTGGCCTATTCACGCGCGACCCGCAAAAGTTTGCGAATATCACCAAGGGCTTGGAAAATGCTGAGGTCGAAAAAGAGGCTGCTGAAACCCGCTGGCTAGAGCTTGCCGAGCGCGTCGAAGGATGAGCGCCAAGGCATCACCGCCGAGCAGCGCTCAAACAGACGCCTTGCGCCGCAAGATTGCCGCCTGCAAAATTTGCGCAGACCATTTGCCGCATGGCGTCAGACCTGTCGCGCAATTTTCTAGCACCGCCCGCATTGTCATTATTGGCCAAGCACCCGGCAGCAAGGTTCACGCAAGCGGCATTCCTTGGGACGATGCGAGCGGGGATAGGCTGCGCGAATGGACAGGCTTGAAGCGCGAAACGCTATACGACCCCACCCGCGTCGCGATTGTGCCGATGGGCTTTTGCTATCCCGGCAAGGCCAAAGGGGGCGACCAGCCGCCGCGCCCAGAATGTGCGCCAAAATGGCATGGTGAAGTGCTCAGCCTTTTGCCCGAAACCCGCCTGACCTTGCTCGTCGGCTCTTATGCGCAGGCGCATTATCTGCCGCAAACGAAAGCGCTAACGCTAACCGAAAGGGTTCGAAAGTTTGCCGATTTTTTACCGGAGTTCCTTCCGCTGCCCCATCCTGCGTGGCGCAGCGCAATTTGGATGAAGAAAAACCCTTGGTTTGAAGAACAGGTTCTGCCCGAACTGCGCTCACGAGTTGCTCAATTGATCCGGTAATAATCTGCGACGCGATCTAGCGCCAGTTTCAGCACCAGCTTGCCGCTGCGCGCTGGCCATTGGAGCGATTTTTCCGCAGCAGGTAAGCCTTCGCCGGCACAGACCACATGCCATAACACGTCCTGAAGCCCCCTGCCCGCCTCGCACATAGCAGCATCGAAGCGCGCCTTTGCTGCAATCTGCCGTTCGGATGCGGTAAGGTCTTGCTCGCCCGTTGATCTGATCCGCACAGGGTCCCAGCGCATCGTCACATTAGGAGCCATTTGCGCGCGCTCATAGTCAGCTTGCAAGCGCTCGCCCGCCTGAAACAAGCGATCATCAAGGTGCCCGCGCGCATGCAGCCAGCTGATCGGCGATTCCGCCAAATTCACCGTGACGCTTCGCCGACGACTTTTGCTGGCACCAGCACGAGTGCTGCTGCCTCTAACAGCGCCCTCTTCGGTTAGTTCTAGCTCGGCCAATTGCCGTTTGGGTGCATTGATATGCATAGTTTTCATGCCTTTCGCCCACACCTCAGAAGAAGACTGAGGCGATGAGTGATTCTCTCTTGCAAAATTTGGGTTCCTGTAGGAAAGAGAAAAAACCATTAAGGTTATGGCGCTTGGTTAGTTCAACTGAGTTTGCGCCAAGGCCGACCAGATTTTGCCAAATAGATTTTGAAAGACCATTCATGATCAATCGTATTCGCACCATACGCAAAGAACGCGGGCTGACCTTGGCCGATTTGGCCGAGGCTTGCGACCCGCCAACGACCCCGCAAACAGTCGGACGGCTCGAAACAGGCATGCGCAATTTGTCGCTCCAATGGATGGAGCGGATTGCAGGCGCGCTTGAAGTTGACCCAGAAATGCTGGTCCGCTCAGAAGCAAATGACCAGCCGCAAGTTGTGGCGCGCTTGGCTGCCAATGGCCCTGAGGCACTGAGCGCGACGCAGGACGCTATGCTCGCAACCGACATTAGCGGCAATGCAGAGCCTTTGATCGTGCTCGAGGTGGATTATCCCCATGGGGAATATCGCCCCGGCGACCAATTGTGGCTGCGGCAACTCGCGCCAGAAGATGCTGCAAAAGCAATCAATCGCGATGTTTTGGTCCCCAGAACCGCTGGCCGTTTTGCTTTTGGGCGCTTGATAGATCGCAAGGGCGATTTGGTCGGGATTTTGCCACCGGGCCATGGTCAAAAGCAAGAGGTCGTGAGTGATCCGCCATGGATTGCTATGGCTGAAATGCTGGTGCGCAGGCTTTGAGCGCGCTTCTCAAT
>CAZTFZ010000014.1:16379-21083 GCA_964613105.1 uncultured Porphyrobacter sp.
CATGGATTGCTATGGCTGAAATGCTGGTGCGCAGGCTTTGAGCGCGCTTCTCAATGGCGGCCTCAGCCAGAGCGCAGCCAATCAATGCGCTGCTAACGAAAACTCTGCCAACCGATGCCATCTCAGCACGGATTTGCGAGCATGAAGCCTGCAAAGACGCGCCGCGTCCTCACTCTCTCAACGCTTTGGCCCAATGCGACCAATATGCGCTTTGGGACTTTTGTTGCGCGCTCATTAGAAGCGCTCGATAACGAGACTCATTGGCAGCCGACCATCATCAATCCAATTGGTGTGCCGCCGGTTGCCATCGGACGTTATCGCGCTCTTGAACAGGCTGCTTTTGATGCAACAGAAGGCGGGCTTAATGTCTATCGCCCTCGCTTTCGCTTGATCCCCAAGATCGGCGGCCGCAGCAATCCCCAAGCCATCGCCAAAGCGGTGATCCCCTTGGCCAAGCAATTGCATGCGCGCGAGCCATTTGATCTTGTGGATACGCAGTTCTTTTGGCCTGACGGGCCAGCGGCCGCGCTGATTGCAGAGGCTTTGGGGCTACCTTTCTCGATTAAGGCGCGCGGCTCCGACATTCATTATTGGGGCGAACAAGATTTTGCCCGAGCGCCGATCTTGGATGCAGCGAGCAAAGCAACGGGCCTTTTGGCGGTTTGCGAGGCTCTCGCCAATGATATGGCCGAAATGGGCATGCAGCGCGATAAGATTACAGTGCACTATACCGGCCTTGATCGCGACCGTTTCCGCCCGCATGACAATGCGCAATTGCGCAAGACACTGGCTCAAGAATTTGACCTTCCGCTCAGCTCTGACGATCAGCTTTTGGTCACCGTTGGCGCTCTTATTGAGCGCAAAGGTCAAGAGCTAGTCATCCCTACCCTGCCGCATATGCCAAAGGCGCGGCTGCTGCTGATCGGCAAAGGCGAGGATGAAGGCAAATTGCGAATGCTGGCCCGCGAGCATGGCGTCGAGACCCGCGTCCATTTCCTCGGCCTACTCGATCATGACATGCTGCCGCTGATACTCTCAGCAGCCAATGCCATGGTCTTGCCATCTGCCAGCGAGGGCCTTGCCAATGCTTGGATTGAGGCACTGGCTTGCGGCACGCCTATCGTGATTTGCGAGGCTGGTGGATCGTCTGAACTGGTTACGCGGCCAGAAGCCGGACTGATCGTGGAGCGCAATGCAGCGGCCGTTCGCGCTGGCATTGAGCAAGTGCTGGCAGCGGATTATTCGCGGGCGCAAGTTTCTTCTGTGGTTGATCGCTTCAGCTGGGAAGCCAATGGCCGCGCACTGGCTGCCTATTTCGACAGCCTTCTTTAGCGCTGAAGCGCTTTTGCGCGAACCAATCAAACTTCGCCGCGCGCTACTCGCTCTTGCCGGTCTGCCACGGTTTCCTCTGGCACAAAGCTGCTAGGATTAACGCCTAGCCAAATGAGCAAAGGCGAGGCCATATAGACAGAGCTGTATGTGCCGATAATTACGCCAAGCGTAATTGCTGCCACTAGGCCAAACAGACTGGCTGGCCCCATAAGCAAAAGCGGGATCAAAGCCACCAACAAGGTCAGCGATGTCATCACTGTACGGGCCAAAGTCTCATTCACAGAGAGATTCAAAAGCTCAACCAAATCCATCTTGCGATACTTCTTCAAATTCTCGCGAATGCGGTCGTAAACCACAATCGTATCGTTCAAAGAATAGCCGATGATGGCCAAAATCGCGGCAATGATCTGGAGGCTAAATTCCAGCTGGAACAAGGCGAACATGCCCAAGGTGAGCGAGACATCGTGTAACAGCGCAAACAGAGCGCCTGCGCCAAATTGCCACTCGAAGCGGATCCAAATGTAAAGCGCCACTGCCAGCATGGCAGCGACCAGCGCCAACAGGGCATCTTGGCGGAACTCGCCTGAAACCTTGCCCGACACAGAATCCACCCCATCAATCCGAATGCTGGGATGCCCCTCGCGCAGGGCAGAGGTGATGGATTGCGTCATCCTATCGGCAAATTCCTTATCGCCCTCAGCCTCCGGCGGAAGCTTCACGCGGATTGAAACCTCATTGGGAGCGCCGAAACGCTGGATCACTGGGTCGCCAATATTGGGCAAAGCGCCCACTGTGGCGCGCAATTGCGGAATAGGCGCCTCAGCCTCATCAACAAAGGTCGCGCGGATCTCTTGCCCGCCAGCAAAATCAACGCCGTAATTGAGCCCTTGAGTGAACACCAAAGCCCAGCTTGCCGCCATCAGGAACAGGCTGAACACGAAGAATACCACGCGCGGCTTCAAGAAGTTGATATTGGTGTTTTCAGGGACGAGTTTGAGCAGTTTCATATCATCAATCCCTATACGTTGAGGTCGCTAGGACGCGCCTTGCGAAGCCAGCTAGACACCCACCAACGAGTGAGCACGACGGCGGTAAAGACGCTGGTGAACAGGCCAATCACAAGCACGACCGCAAAGCCGCGGATCGGGCCTGAGCCAAACAAAAACAACAGCATCCCTGCGATGAAGTTGGTAATGTTAGCATCATAAATCGCTCGGCTGGCCTCTTTATAGCCATTCTCGATCGCAGCGATAACACGCCGCCCTCGCCTCCGCTCTTCGCGAATACGCTCGTTAATCAGCACATTGGCATCCACCGCTGCACCGACGGTCAAAACAAAGCCAGCGATGCCCGGCAAAGTCAGCGTAGTGTTGAGCACCGCCATAATCCCAAGGATCATCAGCACGTTGATAAAAAGCGCTGCGGTCGCGAACATGCCGAACCGGCCATAAGTCGCGATCATCAGCACGATCACCGCGACCGAGCCAATGGCCATAGCGATCAGACCCTTGCGGATGGAATCGGCGCCAAGATCAGGCCCAACGGTGCGCTCTTCAATCACGGCAAGATCAACCGGCAAAGCGCCTGATGCGAGCGAGATCGCCAGATTATTGGCGGTTTCAGGAGTGAAGCTGCCAGAGATTTGCGCGGTCCCGCCAAGGATCGGCTCGTTGATATTGGGGGCAGACAAGATCACCCCGTCAAGAATGATCGCAAATGGCTTATTGACATTTTCGGTCGTCAATTTGGCAAAACGAGCGCCGCCTTGCTGGTCAAATGTGATATTGACAACAGGCACGTTGTTTTGCGGATCAACACCCGATTTTGCATCAATCAGATTGTCGCCGCGAATGCCCCCCAGCCTGCGCACAGCCAAAGATGTGCCAGCAAAGGGTGAGCCTTCGACAAAGGGAAAAATCTGACTGCCCGGAGGGGCAATACCCTGCGCCACATCGGTTGGCAGAGCGTTCTGATCGACCAGCTTGAACTCAAGCTTTGCCGTTTGGCCGAGCAATTCCTTCAACGCATCGGGATCCTCCAAACCGGGGACCTGCACCACAATGCGCGTGTCGCCCTGCCGAATAATCGTAGGCTCTCGCGTGCCCAGGGAATCGATCCTCTTACGGATCACTTCGGTCGCGCTATCCATTGCATCGGTCACCGCTTGGTCGATGCCAGAGCTCGTTGGTTCCAGCACAAAGCGGGTTTCATCAACCACGCTCAAATCCCATTCGCGCACGAGCCCCGTGCCATTGACCAAGGGCAAGATGGTCTCGCGCGCACGGTCCACCTGGCTCGCATCATCAAGGATAAAGCTCAATTGGCCATTGCGGGTCGAAACATCGCCAATGCGAATACGCGGCTCAGCTTGGGAGAGGCGCGCGCGCACGCCCTCCTCCATATTCTCAAGGCGTTGGGCTGCCACTTGGCTTGCATCTGCCTCAAGCAGAATGTGGCTGCCCCCTGCCAAATCGAGGCCGAGATTGACTGTCGGATCGGGCAAGGCCTCGGGCCAGCTGGCCCCAGCTGCACCAAACAAAGACGGCAAAGAGGCGAATAAAGCCGCAGCCGTTAAGAGGCCTAGCCAGACCTTTTTCCAAGTGGGAAAATCAAGCATTTCTATATGGTCTCATGTGCCAGTTAATTCGCAAGTTCAGGTCAGGCGCAATCACGTTTAGTCATTTGCTGCGGGCTTGCCGCCCGGCTCAACAACATCGCCAATTGTGTGCTTTACCGCTTTTACCCGGACGCCCTTGGCAAGGTCCAGCTCGACATAATTGTCATCGACCTTGGCGACTTTACCGATCAAGCCCCCTGCGGTCACGACCTCATCGCCGCGCTTAATGCCCTCAACCTTTTCGCGATGTTCCTTCTGCTGCTTCATCTGAGGACGAATGATCAGGAACCAGAAAATTGCGATCATACCGATGATCGGAACCCAAGTGAGCCACGCCGGTTGAGCAGCGGCAGACCCGGCGGCAAGAAGTTGGAGCATTGCGTTTCCTTATGGCTGCTTTTTTTCCGAGAATGGCTCGGGGCAAAATTGACATGTGACTTGGTTTGAACACAGTGAGTGCGCGTTGCTGACTTTTCCTTCGGCGTCACAATTGGCCGGCTTCAAATTCAGGCTACGCAAGGCCACTGATCGCGCCAAGCTTACAAATATTTCGCGCGGTTAGCAGCATTGCCAAGCAAGGGCAACGCAGGGCCTGAGTTTGCCCCTAGGTAAGCTGGAATGATAGGCATTGGTATAGCGTTTGGGCCAGCATAGGGGCCCGCGCTGGCTGAGGTTCAACTCTCTGTTCCGTCAAACCCGCTACTATCGATCTGGTCGGGCTTTATCGGTGCTTGCTAAGCCGGATGACGCGCCCT
>CAZTFZ010000015.1:0-10712 GCA_964613105.1 uncultured Porphyrobacter sp.
CTGATCATAATCGGTATAGCCCTCATAATCGGGGTTGAATTTGGCGGTGAACGGCTTGTCACCGGTAATCCAATCGCCAATCGCTTGGCGCAAATAGTCCTCGCTTGATGCAAGGAAATCCTCGGGCGGTTTAAGCTCTTTCTTTCGCCCTTCCTTGAGCGGCGTTTTGACATAGCCAAAGCCATGCTCGCTGCCCTTGGACTTGGCCAAAGACCAATATTCAAACGCTGATGGCTCGCCAGAGGCTTCTCCAAACCCGCCACTGCGAGCGATGAGACCGAGCAAGCCAAGCTGCAAGGCAAAGCCCTTGGCCACCATAGCCGATGATGGCGCGTTGCCGGTTTTGTAATCAACAATCGCAAGGTTGCCATCCTCCAAGCGATCTATTCGATCAGCGCGCCCATGAACGCGCACGCCGTCAATCAGCATATGACCTTTTTGCTCGGTCGCCATGATCCGCCGCGCCTCATAATCCCCCACTTGGCTTTCGACCCATTGCAGTCCCCGCTCCAACCGTGGCTGCCAAAGCCCGCGCATCAGCGGATGAGCGTTCTCCTCCTCCATCACAGCGTCCATAATTGCGGGAAGGTCAGCCGCCTCGCCGCGCAAACGGGCCTTATGCCAGCGATCAAGAATTTCATGCACGACAATGCCCTGCCACGCTGGCGAAGGGGGAACTTCTAGCCCATCAAGCGCTCGCAATCGCAAAATAGACGCAGCGTAGAATTGGAACGGATCGCCTCTCAGCCGGTCAAGCGCGGTCACCGCCAAGCCCACTTTGCGCTGCTCTTGGCTGGGCCGCATCATGGGCCTCTCGTAGCTCTCCGGAATATCGGTCGGCTTTGCCAATGCTCGGGCAAATTCCACTGCTTGGGTCTGCTCATGGTCGTCGCCCAAATCGCCCAGCAAGGCCTTGACCCTCAGGACAAAGCGCGAGGGGATGACCGGCCCTGCCTCATCGCGGGCGCTGTAACTAAGGACCACTTCGGGCGCGCCCATGGCTCCTGCCAAATCATGCGCTGACAGGCCAATCCGAAAATCGGCGCCGGGTACGCCAAGCGCTCGCAAGACAGCGGGTGCAAGCACAGCATCAACGCTGCCCTTAGGTGGCCAAATCCCTTCGCTTAACCCGCCGCATATGATCTTTTCAGCGCGGCTCATGCGGGCTTCTAGAAGGCCGTAAATCGCCACTCTTGGATGACCGCCATAAGGGGGGCGCACCGCGACCTGCTCCATCGCATCGCGCAAAATGATCGCGCAATCCTTGCAGGCGACCTTGGTTTTGGTGGAGCGCGCATGGAGCAGCAAGTCCTCAACAAAGCGCGCCAAAGCCCGGCCATCATCGCGCGCCCAGACTTTCTCGCCCGACAAGGCTTCCGCAGCGCCCACCAGCGCTTGCACTATCTCAGCAAGATCGAGTGTATTTGGCGCATCCTCCAGTTTGGGCGCAGCCATCAAGCCCGACAGACATTCGCGGTAGCGCGCCCACCATGCGGCATATTGGGGCGAGCCTTCGGCTTTCTTCGCGACTATCGCATCGAGCGCTTCCAACCCCTCTTTTGGTCGAGGTCCGCGCAAATCCCGCTCTAGAATGCGGGCCATGGACAGCCATTGTCCCCGATGAAACTGTTCTGGATTTCCGCCATCGACCAAGGGGTGCATGGCGAGTGCCATGAGCGATACCGGCGCAGCCCCTTCGCCCATGACCTCTGCCAACAATAGCAACAAACGCCCTGCTGCCGTCTCGTTCAAAGGCCGACCGGCGCTGTCGTCAGCCTCGATATTCCAACGCCGCAAATGCTGGACCACGCGCCGTGCGAGACCGCGATCAGGAGTGATCACGGCAACGCGTTTGCCCGGTTCTTCCAAAGCCTCGCGCACCAAAACGGCAATCGCTTGGGCTTCCTCTTCAGGATTGGCCGAGTGCATGATCGACACGCCCGACAAACGGCGCTCTTCTGCGGGCAGATCAACCCATTGGCGGCTAGCCTTGGGCGGCAAAAACACGGCTGAAACCGCTTTGCTGCGTTCAGGGGCAGAGGCAGCCAGACCCTTGCGGTGCCATGGCTGCACTTCCTCGCGGGCAATGCTCATCCGGTTGAGCAATAGCTTGAGATGATATTGCGGATGACTGACCGCATCGGAATGCGCGATAGGATCGTCATTGCCATCTTGCGATGCGCCTGCCGCGCCCAGTTCCTGCCAAACCTCGTCATCCATATTGAGATCGAGATCGGGCAAAACCACTGCGCCTTGCGGCAATTGCGCAACTTGCCGCAAAGCCCGCGCCAATGCGGGCGATGCGCTGGTCACGCCAGCTGCAATGATCGGCGTTTGCGGAGGGTCTTTGCGCCAGCGCTCTTCGGCAAAAGCAAACAGGGCGTTGCGCCGTGTCGCTGCATCAACCGCGCCCCATTCATCCAATTGAGAGAGCCAACGGGTTTGCACCTCTGCAAAAACCCGCAAGGAGCGGACCCAATGGTCTGAAAGATCACCCACGATGTTGAGCACCGCATCGCCAAGCAAATCCTTGGGCTCGATTTCCTCGACCAAAAGCCGGTCCATCGTCGCAGCCATATCGCGCGCTAACCTAAGAGCGACCGCGCCCTCGGGTGTTTCATGCGCGCCGTCATTCGTCATTTCCTCAGAAATGATCTTGGCCAAAGTGAGCCAGCGCTGCGTTGGCTCAACCGCGCGGGGAATAGTCGATACACCGAGCGGATCGAGCAATGGCCCAAGGCTCTCATCAAGATCAAGATCGCCGATGACCGCCATGCGCGGCATCAACAAGCCTTTCTCTCCTTGCTCGCCTGCGTGACGAATAAAGGCTTCTGTGATTATCCTCTGCGCGCGCGTGCTGGGCAAAAGCAGTGTGACTTTCGCAAGCCCCAAATCAGGGTGGCGATAACGCGGAACCAGCCCTGCAACCAGCGCATCGGCAAAACCGCGGTGGGCGGCGATAGAATAGACTTTGGGGCCCAGTCTTTTGCTCATTTGCCCCGCGCGCCTAAAGCGATTTCGGTCGGCACAATCGCTTGCGGAGTGCCCACTTCAAACCAATTTCCGGTAAAGGCGAGGCCGAACAGCCGCTCTTCCTCCATCGCTCTGTTCCACAGAATATTGGTCGAAAACTTGCCCTCGGGCGCCTCGCGCAAAAGCTGGTGAGAAACGAGCTGAATGCCGCTGTAGATGAACGGCGCAATCCGCCCGGAAATCCGGCGCTTTAACCGGCCCATACCATCCATCCAAAAATCGCCGCTGCCATTGAAATTGGCCGCTTGATCATGCGGCACCAGCAGCAAAAGCGCATCCATCTCATCCGCATTCCAGCGCGCGGACAAATCCGCAAAAGCATTGCGCGGGCCATCGAGCCAAATATTGTCCGAATTGCAGCAATAAAACGGATCGGGCAGCAGCCCATCACTCAAAGCCTTCACCATGCCGCCGCCTGTCTCCAGCAAGGCTTCGCGCTCATCAGAGACGGTGATGGTCGGCGCTTTGCGCTCCGCCACATGGGCCTCAAGAGCATCGGCGAGATAATGCACATTCACGACCGCTTTTGCGACGCCTGCCTCTTCCAAACGGTCGAGCGCATGGTCGATCAAAGGCTTACCTGCTACCCGCACCAAAGGCTTTGGCTGAGTGGCGGTCAGCGGACGCATTCTTTTGCCCATGCCGGCCGCCATAATCATGGCCGTATCAGTGACAAGCCCGTTCATTGTCATAAGCCCAGTCATTGCGGCTCCTCAAGAGTGATAGTCGCGCCATTGGCAGCGCGAAGCTCTTGCGGGATATTCTTAGCAAACCAATCGGCCACAGGGGCCAAGGCTGGATGAGCTAAGTCCCGCTCCATCGCTGCCCAAACACGCGGGATCATCGAGAGATAACGCGGCTTGCCATCGCGCTTAGCAAGCCGAGTGAAAATGCCGACAATCTTGGCATTGCGCTGAGCGCCTAGCCGCGCATAATCAGCCAGAAAGTCCTGGGTTGATGAGACATTGGCGGCGCTTAAATAGTGATCCAGCATTGCTTCCTCTAAATCGAGCGAAACATCGCGCCGCGCATCTTGCAGCAAAGACACAAGATCATAGGCAGGATGACCAACAAGAGCGTCCTGAAAATCAATGAGGCCCTGCTCTTCTTGCGGCAGAAGCATAATGTTCTCGGCATGATAGTCGCGCAATACGGTAACGCCGGGCGTCTGGCGCTGCATCATAGGCGCCAAAGACGCTTCCCAAGCCGCAGCGGCTCCATTCTCGTCCACTGTAAGGCCAGCAGCGGGGCAATACCACTCAGTCAATAAAGCCGCCTCGCGCTGATAAACCGCCATATCATAGGCCTCAAAAGGCCCCGCAGGTTTGCTGTGCAATTGAACAAGAGCATCAATCGCGCCAGTGTAAATCGCGCTTTCTTGCTGAGGATGTTCGTCGAGGCGCTCGCGCATGCGATCATCGCCAAAATCCTCTGTCAGTACCCAGCCTTTGCCTGCATCCTTCGCGTAGATTTCAGGCCCACGCATATCATGCGCCCGCAGCCAATCCGCGACTTTCAAGAACGGCGCAGGGTCCTCTGTTGGCGGCGGGGCATACATCAGCATCGCCGTGTCATCACCGGAACCTCCGCGACGCAACCTAAAATAACGCCGGAAGGATGCATCGCCCGGGATTGCCTCTATCGCGGCATCACCCCAGCCCGCTGATTGCACAAATGTCTCTAGCCCTGATGGATGCTCGCTCATGACCACCGGCTTTGCCAAGATTGCCCCAGCTCGACAATGGCCTCGCGCCCTTGTTCCCCTATTTTGGACCCAATTTTGGACCCTGTTTTGGGCACTATTTCGAGCGATATCTGAAGGCAGCCTGCCTCGTGTGCAAAGCCGCCTGCATGTTCGGGCCATTCAGCCAGCAATGCGGCAGTCTCGCGATAATCATCCAGACCCAATTCAATCACCTCTGCTGGGTCCTCAAGTCGGTAAAAATCAGCATGGACAATCGGCACAGGCAATTCGTCATAGGTTTCAAGGATTGTGAACGTCGGGCTTGGCACTTCGCCGTGATGCCCGCCCCCGCGCAAAATTGCCCTTGCAAGAGTGGTTTTGCCTGCCCCCAAATCGCCCGATAAAGCGACAACATCGCCCGGCATTAACAAGGGAGAAATGCGCGCGCCCAAAGCCTCCATCGCGGCAAGATCGGGCAAAGCAACTCGCATCACGCCAGAACTCTTGCTCACGGCAAAATAATCGTTGCTGTCGTGCCCACATCCTTGCGCGTGACAATCTCTAGCGTTCCGTCATGCGCTTCGATCAATTGTCGCACCAGAGGAATACCCAGCCCCTCGCGCCGCTCAATCCCTTTGCCATCATTGGTGGAGCGAATGCCCTCCAGCGCGCGCGCAAGCTCGGCTTGAGTCATCCCGCAGCCATTGTCTGAAATGGTAATCCGAGTGCAATCTTTATGACGCCCGTCTTTGAGGCGCTTGAGATCAATCAATATCTTGCCTTGCTTAGGTGTCGCGGCAATCGCATTGTCGAGCAAATGCATGACGGCCCTGCGCAATTGCTGAGGATCAGCCTCGACCTCTTTGCCCGGATCGCCGCGCAGATCGAGCGTCAACCCTCCCTCGATAATCGCCTCTTCCCGCTCACGAGCGACTTGCGTGATAAAGGGCAACAGCTCCAACTGCTCCTTGGCAAGCGGCATTAAGCCAGCCTCGCTTTGCGACAGATCGAGGACATTTTCGACTTGCTCGGTCAATTTGCCGACCGATTCTGCAATCGCCTCAGCATATTCCTTGGCTTGCGGTGTCAAATCGCCAGCAACCCCGCTGGTAAGCAATTCTGCAAAACCGCCAATCGAAGTAAGCGGCGTGCGGAACTCGTAAGACATATTGGCAAGGAAGCGTGTCATCACCGCATCGGCTTCTTCCAAGGCCTGATTGCGGTCTCGCAATGCTATCTCGGCTTGGCGAGACGCCGTCACATCAAGCACCGTCAAAAGCCCATTTCCATCGGGCAAAGGCACACCGGCATATTCAAGGCTGCGGCCATCGATAAGCTCAACCGTGCCTTGGCGGTCCTTACGATCAAGCGTGGCTGAACGGATGACATTGCTGATCTGCTCTATGCGCTTTGGCTCTGCCAAATTCTTCTCGATCGCAGCAAGCAAATCTTCGGCCTGCGGATGTCCGTCAAGCTCCTCTGGATCAAGGCCCCAGACACCAGCAAAGCTGCGGTTCCACAGCTCCAAATGCCCGTCGGGGGCAAAGACAGCCAGCGCCTCGAACAAATTGTCAAAAGTCGCTGTGCGGGTGCGCAAAAGTGTGTCGCGCGTAGCCGAAAGCGCCAATTGTTCGGTCAAATCTTCGGCAATCATAGTCAGACCGCCATCCGGCATAGGTTGCGCAATAATGCGCAAATGGGTGCTGTCCGATAGCGACCAAGCCTGCTCTTGCGTTTCATCCATAGTGAACCAAGTCGCTAGCTCTGAACGCCATGCAGGAAAGTCGCGAACTTCGGGAATGCGCCCCTGCTCGCGCGCAGCCGACAGCATTTGCTCAAAGCCAGTGCGTTCATTGACGATGCCGGGCGGCAGCGAGAACACCCTGTGGAAAGGCTGGTTGGCAAAGGTCATACGGCGATCAGCATCAAACAAAGCCACGCTGATCGAAAGCTGATCGAGCATGGAACGCTGGGCTTCGCGGAAGGCTCGGAACTCGCGCGCTTGCTCCTCCATCTCCTCAATATCGACGGCATATCCAGCGATCCCTTCGCCAGCCAAGGGCAGATCAGTCACGCGCAAAGTGCGCCGCGCGCCATTGATAGTCGCGGTCAAAATCCGTTCAACCGGCTTGCGCCTTTCATCGGCTTGTTGAGCAACCTCAGCAGCGCTGACGCCATTGATCCGCTCCACCAATTCAATCTGATCGGCCACCACAACATCGGGGCTATCTGCGCCCACGGCTTCGACATAAGCGCTGTTCACAAGGCGCAAACGCATATCGCTTCCGCGGAACCACATGGGCATTGGCGCAGCTTCAATGAGGCCAACCAGAGCGCCGAAATCTTCCTTTGCACGAGCAGCCTCTTGCCGCAGCATGGTCAGTTCTTTCTGACTGTCGGTGAAGTCGAACACCCAAATGAGCGCGGCCCCGCTAGGCGACACAGCCGGATCGGCCAAACCCCCGCGCAGCGCCAGTGACCGGCGCGAACCAGGCGGCGTGAACGCCAAGCTAAACGGAGCGGCAGTGCGCTGAGTATGGCTCACTGCCTTCGTCAGGGTTTCAAGCTGAGGCTCGCTCAATCCCTGATCGGCGCTCACAGCCAATTCGCTAAGATAGTCCGGCACACGGTCAAGGCCGAGCCAGCCCGCCAGCCTATCGGGCGCTTCCAATCGGCCATCGGCGCGCACCAAGACAGGCAAGGCTGGCGATTGCTCTATCATGCGAGCGAAACGCCGAGCAGAGCGGCGCGTCGCCTCTGTATCTTGGACGCGCGCGCCCGCTTTGATCATCACCCAGCCAGCGACAATCGTCCAAAGCGCAAGGATAAGGCCGATCAAGGCAAGCAGAGTTGGCGAAACTTCCATTGCGTTTGCGCTATTCCCCTGCTCGCAAGGATGCAATGGGAAGCGTGCTCAATTTCGCTCCAACATCGGGCAGTTTGCCCCATATTTTTCGGTGGCAGCTCTGCCGATGGGATCAATAGCGGTAATGTTCCGGCTTAAATGGTCCCTCGACAGGCACACCGATGTAGTCGGCTTGAACCTTACTGAGTTTGGTCAGTTTCACACCCAATTTATCAAGGTGCAGCGCTGCCACTTTCTCATCGAGATGCTTGGGCAGGACATAGACATCGTTTTTATACTCGTCCGACTTTGTCCAAAGTTCGATCTGAGCGAGCACCTGATTGGTGAAAGAGCAGCTCATCACAAAGCTGGGGTGGCCGGTGGCGCAGGCCAGATTGACGAGGCGACCCTTGGCCAAAACGATGATTTCCTTGCCATCCGGGAACTTCACCAGATCCGTACCGGGTTTCAGCTCAGTCCATTCGTAATTATCGAGCGCCGAAATCTGAATTTCGCTGTCGAAGTGGCCGATGTTGGAAACGATGCTCATTGGCTTCATCGCTTTCATATGCTCAGCCGTGATGACATCTTCATTGCCTGTCGTCGTCACAAAGATATCGCAGCGGGTGACCGCCTCTTCCATGGTGACAACTTCATAGCCTTCCATTGCGGCTTGAAGCGCACAAATCGGGTCAATCTCTGTCACCATCACGCGGGCGCCGCCATCGCGCAATGATTGCGCAGAGCCTTTGCCCACATCGCCATAGCCAGCGACACAAGCGACTTTGCCCGACAGCATGACATCGGTTGCGCGGCGAATCGCATCGACCAAGCTCTCGCGGCAGCCGTAAAGATTGTCGAATTTCGACTTGGTCACGCTGTCATTCACATTGATCGCAGGGAAAGGCAATTTGCCTTCCTTAGCGAGGTGATAGAGCCGGTGAACGCCGGTGGTTGTTTCCTCGGACACGCCCTTAATCGCTTTGACAGAGGCGCTAAGATAGCCCGGCTTGCGCTTTACAAAGGCCTTCAGAGCGCGCTGAAATTCGATCTCTTCAGCATTGCCCGGCTCAGGCAATTCCTCGCCCGCTTCAATCCGAGCGCCCCAGAGCGCAAACATGGTCGCATCGCCGCCATCGTCGAGGATAAGATTGGCGGTAAGGTCTTCATCGTCCTTGGTCGACCAATCGAAGATATTGCCAACATAATCCCAATAATCGGCAAGGCTCTCGCCCTTGACGGCAAAGATTGGAATGCCCTTGGCTGCCATCGCGGCTGCCGCATGGTCTTGCGTGGAGAAAATGTTGCAAGTTGCCCAACGAACTTCTGCGCCCAATGCGATCAAAGTCTCGATCAAAACCGCTGTTTGGATCGTCATATGAAGCGAGCCAGTGATCCGTGTTCCTTTCAAGGGTTGCGATGCGCCATATTCCTCGCGCGTGGCCATAAGGCCTGGCATCTCTGTTTCGGCAATGCGGATTTCTTCAAGGCCGTAATCGGCCAAGGCAATATCTTTGATGACGTAATCGGTGAAGTCGCTCACAGCGTTTTTCCTTTGGGGCAATGCGTCTGAAGTTCAGCGCATTTCGAATGATTGACCCTGCAATTTGCGGCGAAAACTATCGCCCGCACGGCAGAGCCTATGACTGCGCTGCCCCTAGCCTGTCGCCCAATAGAGGGCAACAGATAGGTTCAAGCGCCCCAAAAAGACCTATATTATGAACAAAGCAGGATGCAGCCAATTTCGGCCCGAACCTAAAGTCCTGCCCAGCGCCCCTGCGGGCTTTGCGAGAGCAATTCTGATGCTGCTAGCGAAAGCTGGGCAACATCGCCTTGCCGCGACAGATCAAGCGCAACCATCTTTAACTGAGCGCAGCCAAGCCAAGGATGACCCTGGCCATATTGATTGGCCATGCCGACACTGATCTGATCCAGCGCTCTTGTTGCGCCGCGCCCGCCATGACGATGCACCAATCGCCCGCGCAATTGCTGGCGCGCCTCGCTTAGAGATGCGCTGTGAGTGACAGTGAAGTCGCGATATTCCGCTTGAAAATTGTCGGCCCCATTGCGGCAGCGCAAGGCTGTAACCATCAGCATAATCTCAAGCTTGCGCAGGTTTTCTGCATTGTCCGTAGACGTATCTTGGGCCGCATCTTGGGCAAAAGCTGGCCACGCTATGCCGCCAATCGTTCCCAAGCCCGCCGCCGCCGCCGCTAAAAATGCCCCAAATGCCTTCATGCTCAATTGCCCCTGATTCCCAAGGATACGCAAGATTAGGCCCGCATCCCTCTGCCTCGCGCCAACACCTGACGGCCAGCGATTAACTGGCTTTAAAAGGACGAGGTAAAGCGGCGCTAAGCATAAGGTTACGCAAGCTAACTGGTCGCAGGTTGTCCGATGCGCATTTATCCGCAAGCCTTGCTCTTGCGCCGAGGCAATCCATCGCTAAGTCAGAGGGGAAGATTTCAACAACGGAGAATATTAGCATGAGCATTTCCCAAGGTTCCGCCCTTCCCGAAGCAAAGCTTGTCAAAGCCACGAGCGAAGGCCCTCAGCCGGTCAACGCCAGCGAATATTTTGCAGGTAAGAAAGTGGCGCTGTTTTCAGTGCCAGGCGCATTCACCCCGACATGTTCAGCCAAGCACTTGCCGGGCTTTGTCGAGAAAGCCGCCGAGCTCAAAGCCAAGGGCATTGACGAGATCGCCTGCACAGCAGTGAATGATGCCTTTGTCATGGGCGCATGGAACGATGCTGCGGGCAGCGGCGACATCACAATGTTGGCTGACGGGAATGGCGAATTTGCTGAAGGCTTGGGCCTCACCATGGACGGAAGCGGCTTTGGCATGGGCCAGCGCGGCCAGCGTTTCTCAATGGTGATCGAAGATGGCACTGTCACTCAGCTTAATGTCGAAGCACCCGGCGATTTTTCTGTCTCCAGCGCAGAACACATGCTCGGACAGCTCTAAGTTTGTAGTAAAAGCAGCTCCTAAGCTGCTGAAAAGCAAAAGACCCGCATTGGCCGCGATGGCCTGTGCGGGTTTTTTGTGCCCTCATTCAGCGATGCGGTGGATCAAAACAATCCACATGCTATCAACCGCGCGGCCCTGCATCGCTTGCATCGGCCTAAGAGGGCTGAGTATTATTCGACCT
>CAZTFZ010000015.1:10812-19762 GCA_964613105.1 uncultured Porphyrobacter sp.
TGAAGATTTTGGCGTTTTGCTGGGTTGGATCGGCAATCCTGCGGGCCAAAACATTATGCTGAAAATGCAATCATCGCGCGACAAGCCGCGATCCGATGATGAGGTGACGGAATTCAAATATTTCCTCTCCAAGCAGCAAGCCCTGCAGCTTGGCAATTTCCTCTATCGCATGTCAGGTGAGACAGCCCCAACGCGCAAGAAACCGCCTTTGCTTGAACGCATCATGAGCCGTTGAGCAGACTGCCACCGGTGCCTTGGGCGTTTCTTGCCGCCTATGATGCGACAACGCCGCGCAAATCTGGCCAAACCAAACCCGCGCGGCGCTGCACTCGCTGACTGAATTTGTGGGCGGCGATTAAGCCGTGCGTAGACGCATGGATTGCGAACCACGCCGACGCATAGTGCCGCCAACCATGCCAAATCCAAGGATCAGCATTGCCCAAGTGGTGGGCTCTGGCACCGCACCCATATTGCCTACGGCTTGGAAATTGGCAAAGCCGAGCCCATCAAGATCGAAATCGTTTATGCCCCCGATTGGGCCGCCATTCGTGCCTTCAATTCGAACAAATTGAAATTGATTTCCGCCCAGCGCGGCAACCGCACCGCCTAGATCATAAGACTGGCGAAAATTGGCATTGCCATGCACTTCATCGCCAGCAAGGTCGAGACCTGTCCCAGACGTGTTGGACACGCTAAAAAAGTCTGTACCGTTGATGCTGACAAGAATATCGACTTCGTCAAATTCGACTGCCCCAAAGTCAGCTTCATAGACATTGAAATCTTGACCCATGCCGTCAAACAAGCGGAAGCCCCCTAGATCAAAGTCGACGTAAAATTCGCCAAGTCCTGTGAAGTTACCATCTGGTGCGCCCAAAAAGGTGTTGAGTTCATCCGCACTCGCTCCGCTGCCCGCTTCGGCAGAGATTTGCGCTGGATCGGTGATATAAAGCGCCGTCTGTCCCGTTGTGCCTGCTGTTCCAGCGTCAACGATCAAAGACGCCTGCGCAGGCGCCGCAATCGCGAGCGTTGCAGCAGCCAATGCCGCACCACCCATGGCGCGTTTAGAAAGATGTTGTGTGATTTGAAAAGTCATTGTTTTCGTCCTTCATCTAAAGATGCGGCCAGCCCGACTGACCGCTAGAAAAATAGAACGAACCCCCGCCCCAAGACGCAGTTAGGCCGCCCAATAAGCGCACTTCTTTGCGTCCAAAATCGCGCCCCTTGCGCGACATTGAGATCGTGTGTTCGAAAATTTGCGACAGATTATTGGGTCTAGCCAGCTTTGCCGTTTAAGACCTGAAAGGGTGATCGAATATTTTGTGGTCAGCGTATTGTATGAAACGGACCAAATTCGCCCAGAACCCCGCGCTTTTGGCGAAAATTGGGCCGAATCTGTTCCAAATTGGGACAGGCCAAATTGAGAGCGGCCAAATTGATAGAGGCCAAATTGAGAAAGGGCTGAGCTCTCTCAAAAAGCGCTCAGCCCCCCTCAAATGGATAAATTGTAGTCGGAGGCTTCGCAAAAGCCCCCAATACAAAAGCGCGCTCAATAGCCCATCAGGCTGAGCACTTCTTTGCGGCTGCGTTGATCCTCTAGGAAACAACCCCTCAGGCGCGATGTGACCATGCCAACGCCCGGCGTGCGGACGCCGCGCCCAGTCATGCAGCCGTGCTGCGCCTCAATGACAACGGCAACGCCATGCGGCTCTAGATTGTCCCAAATGCACTGAGCGACTTCCGCTGTTAGCCGCTCTTGGATCTGGAGCCGCCGCGCATAGCCGTGCAAAACGCGGGCGAGTTTGGAAATGCCGACAACCTTTTGATCAGGCAGATAGGCAATCGATGCTGTGCCTGTGATCGGCGCCATGTGATGTTCGCAATGGCTTTGGAACGGAATGTCTTTCAGCAAGACAACATCGTCATATCCGCCAACCTCGTGAAAGACGCGGCTCATATGGATAGCCGGGTCTTCCTCAAGACCAGAGCAATATTCTTTCCAAGCGCGGGCAACACGCTTTGGCGTATCAAGCAACCCTTCGCGGCTTGGATCATCGCCAGACCATTTCAGCAGAGTGCGAATGGCATCTTGCACTTCGTCAGGCACGGGGATCTTGCCACTTGGGTTATCGTCATCATCTTCATGCGTGTGATCGCAGCTCATTTTTTACCCGTCCTAACTTGTGTCAATCGCGCTTAAATCGCTTCGCCTACCGCCTTACGCAAAAGGCAAGGCTTGGCAAATGCGAGATTTTGAGAGCGTGCTGGCAAATTTTGCAAGAGAGCCAACGCCAGAACCCGAGCCCCACGGCAAACGCATACAAAAAAGGGACCGGCCCAGTAGGACAGTCCCTTTTTATGGCGCACCCGGAAGGATTCGAACCTCCGGCCCCCTGATTCGTAGTCAGGTACTCTATCCAGCTGAGCTACGGGTGCGCATATGAAGCGCGGCACATAATGAGGCCGCTGACGATTGGCAATGCTCAATCGCACATTAGCGCATCTTTTGGGCAGCAAAAAAGGCCAAGTACTTCGCTCTTTATATATAGGGGCGCAGCGAAGCGTCGGCGCGCATTGCAATTAGCCGATCATCCTGAGCCCAATAACTGCTGGCATAATTTGATGTCGAGCGGCGGCTTTTCCAGCGCGAAAACCTGTTTCGGGCTGAACCAGCCCACCTCGCCGCCCTCAATAGAACGCGGTTCACCGCGCCAAACGTCGCAAGTGTAAAGCAAAATTACAATCGGCTGATCACCTGCTTCATTGGTCCCTTGGGCAAAGGTTTTCGCGACAACATCTTGCGCTTCGATCTCTATGCCAAGCTCCTCTGAAGCTTCACGAATCATAGCATTTTCAATGACTTCGCCTGCTTCAACCTTGCCGCCAGGAAACTCCCACAGCCCCCCATGCGGCTTGGATAATGGCCGGCGATGCATCAGCCAAAAACCGTCATTTCGCCTTAGAGCAAGGGCCACAACCACCATCAATGTCGGAAAATTTTCCACGTTAAGGTTTCCGTTCAACACTTTTTTAACAGGGCGTCGTCTATTTCATCAATCGTCAGGACCAAATCCGACGCAATGAGGCAAACAACGATGTTCAATTTTCTGCGAAAGCTGGGACGGAATACCGAGGGCGCCACTGCTGTCGAATACGGACTTATTCTCGCCTTGATATTTTTAGCAATGGTGGGGGCAGTGTCGACCTTTGGGTCAGAATCTACTGGGATGTGGGCATTTGTTTCCGAACAAATCCTTTCATCAACCGGCAACTCGTAAGAGCGATCGGAACCAGAAGAAGACGTGCATCTGGCAAAAATCGAAAGTGGAAATGCGATTAGCAAATTGTCAACTTTTCACTGCGATACAAAACATCTGGCTCTCTCATCTGAGAGAATCAGAACGGGTAATGAAGACTAAAACCAGGAGACTACACATGAAGTTTTTCAACAAATTGGCTCGTGACGAGCAAGGCGCTACTGCAATTGAGTATGGCTTGATTGCTGCTCTTATCGCTGTTGCAGCGATCTCTGCAATGAGCACATTGGGTGACAACCTGTCAGCTACATTCGGCGACGTTTCTAGCGAACTGTCAACCGGCACAGGCACCTAAGTCCTAACGGATTTAACCTAAAGAGAGCGGCGGAGGGCAACCTCCGCCGCTTTTCTTTTGTCCGCAGTAGATTTGGCAGGCGACACATCAAATGCCTCCCGCGGCAAAAACAGCCCGCTTAACGAGCGCGCCTAACGATCTTCACCTTCTGGCCCGCTTGCAAACCAGCGCTAGAGCCAAGACCATTCAGCACACGAAAGCGCGCTTCTTGCCCGCTTGTGTAAGCCATTTGCCGCGATAGCGAGCTAACCGTATCGCCGCGCTGCACGGTCACAACATCAACAACCCGGCCCACAACAGCCCCCGCTTCGCTTGCGGATAGACGCCGCATCGATTGGAACATCGGATTGAATGCTCCTGCTTGCCCTGCCGCAGTGATCACTTGGAAGTGATAGGCGCGGTCGGGCGCAAACTCATAGGCAAACACGACTACGTCAACTTGGCTGTTGCCATTGTTGACCCGCGCCGTTCCAAAGGCTGCAGGAATACCATTTACGGTGGTGCGCTGGATCGATTGCGGGCGAACCTGTTGGTTCTCACCGCCCAATCCAGCAAAAACCGAAGTGACATAGCTGTTCAGATTGCCATTATATTGCGCCAGCGTCATCTGCGCACGGCCGCTTTGGCCATTAATGCTCACCGCTCTGGTGCCATTGACCATGTAAAAGCCTTGCGGAGCGGTAAAGGACAGGCGCAAATCAGGGTGCAAGAAACGATCCCCTTCAATCACGCCTTGTGCAGGGTCATCACCATAAGTCAGCCCATCAATCCGGCTTAGGAAAGTGTCGCGATTGGTGACACTGCCCGCCAGACCTTGCGCCTTAGTCGCAGCTGTCCTTACCCGGCTAGCAGGGTCAGGGTGAGTGCTCGCCCATTCAGGAATGCTGGCATCATCACGCCCCTGCAATTGTGCATCCAAAGAATTTTGCGCCGCTAGGCTAGCCAAAACGGTCGACATAGCGCGCGGATCATAGCCAGCGCTGGTCAAATATTGGATGCCAAGCTCGTCGGCCTCAAGCTCCTGATTGCGTGAGAAGCTGAGCGTAAGCATTTGCGAACCCTGCAGAAATCCGCGACTCAGCGTGTCGCCTATCGCGCTATTACCGAGCAGAACGCCCGACAAAATCGCGCCTGCTGTCCCCAAAATAGAATTGCGCTGCGAGGCGGCTTGGCGACGCTGGGAATGGCGCGCGGCAACGTGGCCAACCTCATGACCCAAAACGGCTGCCAATTCAGCCTCATTGTTCATCAAGCCCACAAGCTGGCGGGTGGAATAGATGTAACCGCCCGGCACAGCAAAAGCGTTGTTCACAGAGCTGTTGACCAGCGTAACGGTAAAGTCAGTGCGCGCATTGCCGAGGCCAGAATGCACCGCAATATTCTTGCCCACTTGCTCAACATATTGGGCATGAGAGCCCGACATTGCGCCGCCAAATTCGGCGAGCAATTGCGGGTGAAACTCTGCGCCTTGCTGGGCCTCTGTCGTGGTGATCGGTGATGAGGCGCTGGGAATAGCGCCGCCGCCCATACAGCCCGTCAACACGACTGAACTCAATAGTGTGGTTGCAACTGCCAGTGCCTTTGAGCGCCGCATAATTCTTTCCCCTCAAATCCAGCCCAATCGCTTGAGCCTGTATAAATCCCGCATGCAGTCTAAGCGATGCAGCGCGAATGTGAATAGGCTTGGGGTTACTCTATCGAGTTTGAACGCAGGATTAGTTCAAATTTAACCACAAAAATGGCCCAAAAAGATGATCTTAGCGCGGCGCAGACGATGCAGAGCAAATCAGGCGACCAGCGTATTTCGGAGCAAAATTAGCTCGCGATTGTTAGAAAACGGTCCTCGCGAGTTTTTCGCAGCTCATCTGAGCTTTTGCCCTCAAGACCAACCAATTCCTTGGTGATCGCATTGCCCAATGACTTGGCCATGGCTGCTGGATCGCGATGAGCACCGCCGACCGGCTCTTTTACGATGCGGTCAATAACGCCGAGACGCTTGAGATCTTGCGCTGTCACTTTGAGTGCAGCAGCAGCCTCGGATGCCTTTTCCGAGGTGCGCCATAGGATAGAAGCACAACCCTCAGGCGAAATCACCGAGTATATCGCGTGCTCCAGCATCAGCACTCGCTCTGCGCTGGCCAAAGCGACCGCTCCACCTGAACCGCCCTCGCCCACGATTGTCGCAACCATCGGCACAGGCAAGGCAAGGCATGCCTCTGTGGCGCGCGCAATTGCTTCTGCTTGCCCGCGTTCTTCTGCCTCGATCCCCGGAAACGCGCCCGAAGTATCGACCAAGGTAACCACCGGCAGGCCATGACGCCCTGCAAGCTCCATTAGGCGGATGGCTTTGCGATAACCCTCTGGCTTACCCATGCCAAAATTGTGCTTGATCCGGCTTTGCGTATCGTGCCCTTTTTCATGGCCGATAAGCATGACTTTACGGCCAGCAAGCGTGGCAAAGCCGCCCAATATCGCCTGATCATCACCGTAATTGCGGTCGCCACCCAAAGGCATAAAATCGTCAAAAGCATGACTGACATAATCGCGGAAATGCGGCCTTTGCGGATGGCGCGCGACCTGCGTTTTTTGCCAAGGGTTGAGCGCAGCGTAAGTGCTTTTCAAAAGATCGGCGCTCTTACCCTCGAGCTTGGCGATCTCTGCCGCAATATCAACGTCATCGTCCATTGCGGCTTCGCGCAATTGACCAATTTGCTCGTCGAGCTTTGCCAGTGGCTTTTCAAATTCGAGGTAATTTTGCATCATTTTGAGCGCTAGTCTGTCCCGCGTTTTTGAGCAAGAGGGTGGCGCGTATTGACCAGCTCAACCAAGCGCGCAGCATCGACATGGGTGTAAATTTGAGTTGTGGCAATGTCCGCATGGCCGAGCAGGGTCTGTAGCGCTCGCAAATCTGCTCCTCCTTCCAAAAGATGGGTTGCAAAGGCGTGGCGCAAGACATGCGGGCTCAATTTCTCCGGTGGCAATTGCGCTCTCACAGCCAGGGCCTTGAGCAATTGGAAAAGCCGGATACGCGACAAATGCAGTGTTTTGGATTTCGGCCCTGATGGGAACAATGCAGCAGAAGGGCCCTCGTCAGCAGCCCTCTCTTCGCTACCATCGCGCACCGCGAGCCAGCGCGCCAAGGCGTCTTTTGCGCGGGCGCTAACTGGCACCATCCGCGCCTGCCCACCCTTGCCCATAACGGTAAGGAAAGGCGCATCGCGCGGCACGGCTGACAAGGGCAGAGACACAAGTTCGCTTGCCCGCAATCCCGATCCATAGAGCAACTCAAGCAATGCGAGCAGACGCACAGCAGCAGGCTTTTTAGTCGCAGCTTCTTCCTCAGCCTGATCGAAAAGGGCCGCAATTTGCTCATGACTTAGGATTTTGGGCAAAGGCTGGCGCGGCTTTGGACGCGGCAAAATATGGCTTGGGTCATCCTCGCGCTCGCCCTCATCAATTAGAAAGCCGAAGAATTGCCGCAGAGCAGAAGATTTGCGCGCAACGGTTGACGGGGCAAGATCGCTCCATTCACGCGCCAGCACCTCAAGCGCGCTGGCATCTGCATTTGCCAAAGCCGCGCCTGCAATAAGCGCGTCTGCCTGCTCAAGATCGCGCCGATAAGCGAGCAAAGTGTTTTGAGCAGCACCGCGTTCTGCCGCCAACATCGCCAAAAAATCGTCAATCGCGCTCATGAAATGGCCATATCAGAACGCTTCCGCTCCACGAACTATGCCCTCGCGACAGCCTCGGCGGCGATCATTCGCGCTTCTGCCTCAAGCCCAACCCGCTCAAGCGCGCGAACGATATGATAAAGGTGCAGCGCGGTCATATTGTCCCAGCTTTCCCCTTGCATTCCAAGGCCAGCAAGCAATGCCACTAGCGCTGCATTTTGCGCTTCGCTTGCATCATCAATGGCGCGCGTCCAACGCGTTTCTCTGGTGAGATCAATGCCCAAATCTTCGCCATATTCGGTATAATCCGAGGTTGCGATCCGGCCCATTGCCACAAGCGAGGCGAGCAACATGCGCGACTTTTTCTGCTTGGAAGACGTATCATCGCCAACAAAATCGTCAAAACTGTCGCTGTCCACTTGAGCGGTGCTGCCTGCCTGCGACACCGCCAAAAGCGCCCAAGCCAGACTGCCATCTTCGACAAATTCAGACCAAGCCATAGCGTCGCGTTCAAGCCCTGCGCTCAGCATGGAGATGATCAAATCATCCGCATTACCCGCCAAAGCCTCAACCGCCGGAATCCGCGCCGCAGCATAGGCCGTCAGGACCTGCCGGCCGTACAGCTGGTCGTCATTGCCGTCCCAGATATCGCGCATGGCTGCAACTCTATCGGTCGCTTTGGCTGCGACATAAGCAGCCCGCAATCGCGAGCCAGTGCGCGCTGCTTCGCTGTCGCTGTCATCTTCACCGCCATCTTCACTGCCAGCACCAAAGGCTTCGCTGTAAAGATCAACCATCGCCGCGCCCGACAAAATGCCGCTTTGTGCTGCAATTTGTGCAGCACCAACACGGTCCGCTGCTGGAACCATAGGCGAGGTTGCCTCAATGCGAGTGTAATACAGACCTGCGCCTTCGATCAGACCCTCGGGTATCGCTTCGCCCAAAGCATTGGCCAAAGCAAAGCGGAACGGCGTCAGCTCGCCCACCCCTTCCCATTCAATATTCACAGAGCGCTGGCCAAGGCCTGCTGCGCCAGCAAAACGCTGAGCCAATCGGCCATCGATGACCGGCACTTTCTCATCCGATAACAACCTACGAATATCGCGGCTTGCCCGGCTGTCTTCGCCAGCGAAGGACGCGCAAATATGGCGCAGCAATTGCCAATCGCTATCCTCGCGGGCGTCGGCATCGGCAAAGCGCACAATCGGGCACGTTCCCAGCAAATCAGAGGTCGCGATGTATGAACTGATCGCGGAATCGCGCAAAGCATCGTTATAATTGCCAGTATCAACCTCTTGCACCAAGGCGCGCGCCATTTGATGCTCGCCCATCCGATTGAGCAAATCTGCTCGCAAAGCAGCAAATTCAGCCGGTTTCATGCCGTCAGGCGCATCCATCCGGCTGACCAAAGCACGGCGCAGCAGGATATGCCCCCAGCGCGAGATGAGCGGGCGCTGTGTGCCTTCCAAACTTGCGCGAACGAGGCTTGCAGGCTGGCGCGATAAAGAGCCAGAGGGCAAACCGCCCTCACTGGCGCTGATGATACCAACTTCCTCTAAAGAGCGACGGTCAGCCGCGGGAATGTCATAGCGCGGCTCTAGGCCGATTAACTCGTCCAATTCCTCGCCTGTCATCGCCTCAAGTTCAGCCAAACTTGGCAAACGAGGGCC
>CAZTFZ010000016.1:0-19692 GCA_964613105.1 uncultured Porphyrobacter sp.
CCTTAGAATTGAGAGCATGCTGCTTTCGAGGGTCAGTTCAAGCGAGCCTAATCGACCGTTGTAGGAAATTTTGTTTCAAAATGCCCCCAAAACGCGATTTGGCTGTTTATGCCTAAATACTCATTATATACAATAACTTAATGGCCATTACTGAAAAGGTCGATCTGTCACTTATGTAACCCACAGCGGGTGTTTCAGCCAAACATTCCAGCAGCATTGGCCATGTCGATCACGCCTTGAGCAAGCTCTTTGGGGCGATCCTCTTGGCAGAAATGTCCACATTGGCTGAGCATGGCATGGGGCTGACCAGCAGCGCCTTTGATTGGGCCTGACAAGCCAGGGCCAGCATTACCAAGAACGGGGTCATCCTCGCCAAACAGGGTCAGGAAGGGCTTATCAAAAGCGGCCAATCCAACCCACGCGGCTTTGTTTTCGGCCACACCGGGTGTGTCTTCTTCTGCTGGCACAAGCTGGGGGAAGGCGCGTGCACCTGCCTTGTAATCCTCATCGGGGAAGGGCGCATCATAGGCGGCGACTTCGGCCTCGGTTAGAGTGCTAAAAGTCGCGCCTTGCAAGACGCCGCCGATTTTGAAGTCAGGAGAGCTTTTGGCAAATTCTCGCCAAGCATGAAATGCAGGGCTTGCGCCCGTTCCGATGGGGAGGAAAGTGTTGCTCGCGACCACACAGGCAAATTTGCTCGGATCATCGCCAAGCATTTTGAGGCCCAAAAGACCGCCCCAATCCTGGCAGAACATCGCTGCAGGGCGAGGCTCCACCGCGTCGCGCCACTGCGTCAGCCAATCGACATGGCGGGCATAGGTGTAAAACTCTTGTGTATCCGGCTTATCGCTTTTGCCAAACCCAATGAGATCAGGGGCGAGCACGCGAAAACCAGCGTCCACCAAGATAGGGATCATCTTGCGGTAGAGGTAAGACCAGCTTGGCTCGCCATGAAACAGCATGACCGGAGGGGCCGCTGCGTCGCCCTCATCCAGATAATGCATGCGGCCCTTATGACCCTCGCCAAGATCAATTTCCAGCCAATGGGCTTCAAAATCATAGTCCGGCAAATTGGCAAAATGGGCCTCTGGTGTGCGCAAAACTTTCATGGCTATTCCTCTTCCAAAAGATGCAACCCAAAGCGCAGAATCCAGTGCTGGGTTGATGACCTTTAGCGGCCTTGGCTGTGCCTTATCATCCAGCGGCTTGTTTGGGAAACGCCTTGGTGGATCACCCTAAAGCGCAAAGCCCAAGGCTCTGAGCGAGCAGTGGTCCCTAGGTATATTCGCTATTTGTCAGAAAAGCCTTGCCAAGAGCCTCACTTCATGATTCTAAGAGCGCATGATTAAGCCGCATCTTACCACAGACATTCAGCGAGAGCGGCGCATCAATGTATTGATGCTTGGTTTCCTCCTGATTATCGGCGGCTTGGCGATTGCAGGGCCTTCTGGCTTGCTGACTTGGAGCGAAAATCTTCACGCGCTTGATGCGCGGGAGCAGCAGCTTGCTCTGCTGGTTGAGGAGCGGGACCAGCTCAAAAACAAAGTTGATTTACTCCACCCTGATCGCGCTGATCCTGACATGGTTGGCGAATTGCTGCGCAAGCAATTGAACGTCGTTCACCCAGACGAATTGGTCATTAAGCTCGAAGATTGAGCCGATTAGGACACGCTTTTGGTCCTTCCAGTCGCAATTTTTCGTGCTTTTCTGTTTTCTCGCGCCTGCGCATATGCGGCGATGGAGTATGGTCATTGCGCCATAGGTGATGCGGTGATTTAAAAGTTTCGCAAGCCATCCCTTGGACGCAAGCTTCGCCAAGCCTACAGATTTTGCATACACGACCCATGCAAATTTTTGCGGTCCAGCCAAGACCGGCGTTGCCGCAATGGGCATCACAATATATAGCTAAGAAATATCCGTTACTGGATTTTCAAATTCCCTCCCCGGAAGAAACAAAGGACTGCATAAATTGGCCAAACAGCCCAGCAGCAAAGCCAAATCATCGCCCAAAAAAGGCACAGATGACGGCACAGACAATTTTGCCTTGCATAGCCTTCAAGCCGAGCTTGAAGAAAAGCTGACCTATAAAGCAAACGCCGAAGAACAGCTTGAGCTTTATCGTCAAATGCTCCTCATTCGACGCTTTGAAGAAAAGGCAGGCCAGCTTTATGGTCTTGGCCTAATTGGCGGATTTTGCCATCTTTACATCGGCCAAGAAGCCGTCGCGATTGGTCTGCAATCAGCTCTAGATAACGATCGCGACAGCGTCATCACAGGCTATCGTGATCACGGTCATATGCTCGCTTATGGCATCGATCCCAAGGTCATTATGGCCGAACTAACCGGCCGCCATGCTGGCATTTCCAAAGGTAAGGGCGGCTCGATGCATATGTTCAGCACCGAGCATAAGTTTTACGGTGGCCACGGGATCGTCGGCGCACAAGTCTCGCTTGGAGGCGGGCTTGCGCTCGCTCATAAATACAATGAGGATGGCGGCATCTGCCTTGCCTATTTCGGCGATGGCGCGGCCAATCAGGGCCAAGTCTATGAGACCTTCAACATGGCGGCCTTATGGGATTTGCCAATCGTCTTTGTGGTTGAGAACAATCAATATGCGATGGGGACAGCAGTCAGCCGTTCTAGCGCTGAAACTGAGTTTTACCGGCGAGGTACTGCATTTCGCATCCCCGGCATGAAGGTTGATGGCATGGATGTGCTTGCGGTTAGGCAGGCAGCTGAGATTGCATTTAAGCATGTTCGCAGCGGCAAGGGGCCAGTGCTACTCGAATGCAGCACTTATCGTTATCGCGGCCATTCCATGTCGGACCCTGCCAAATATCGGACCCGAGAAGAGGTTCAGGATATGCGCGAACACAATGACCCGATTGAGGGCATGAAGGCCGCTCTTATCGAAGCCGGTCAAACTGAGGAGGAGCTAAAAGCTCTCGACAAGCAAATCCGAGCGCAAGTGGCAGAGGCTGCTGACTTTGCAGAAAGCTCGCCCGAGCCGGAGTCTAGTGAGCTCTACACCGACGTTTTGGTGGAGAATTACTGATGGCTATTGAACTCAAAATGCCCGCTCTTTCTCCTACGATGGAAGAAGGCACTTTGGCCAAATGGCTCAAAGGCGTAGGGGACACGGTTGAACCTGGCGATATCATTGCCGAGATCGAAACTGACAAAGCGACTATGGAATTCGAAGCGATTGACGAGGGTACCATTGAGTCCATCCTGATCGCTGAGGGTACTGAAAACGTGGCAGTTGGCGCGGTTATCGCAACATTGAGTGGGGAAGGAGAGGAGCCATCAGCGCAACCTTCAGCGCCCGAAGAAGCGGCGCCAGAACCAGCAGCCGCACCTGCCACTACGCCGGCTCCTGCACCCGCAGCAAAAACAGCCGAACCCGAAATTCCGCATGGTACCAATATGGCGACGCTGACCGTTCGCGAGGCCTTGCGCGATGCTATGGCAGAAGAGATGCGCCGCGATGAGCGCGTCTTTATCATGGGCGAGGAAGTGGCCGAATATCAGGGCGCTTACAAAGTGACGCAAGATTTGCTTGCAGAGTTCGGCGCGAAGCGTGTCATCGACACACCCATCACAGAATATGGATTTGCTGGCATTGGTACAGGTGCAGCGATGGGCGGCTTGCGTCCAATCGTTGAGTTTATGACCTTTAACTTTGCCATGCAGGCGATTGATCACATCATCAATTCTGCTGCCAAAACCAATTACATGTCTGGTGGCCAAATGCGGTGCCCCATCGTCTTTCGTGGGCCAAACGGTGCTGCAAGCCGAGTTGGAGCACAGCACAGCCAAAACTACGGCCCATGGTACGCTAGCGTTCCCGGCCTTGTGGTGATTGCGCCATTTGATGCAGCCGATGCTAAGGGGCTGTTGAAGGCTGCGATCCGCTGCGAGGATCCGGTCGTGTTTCTCGAAAACGAGCTAATCTATGGTCGCAGTTTCGAGCTTCCAGAGCTCGACGACCATGTCTTGCCAATCGGTAAGGCGCGGATCATGCGTGAAGGCAATGATGTGACAATCGTTTCCTATTCCATTGGTGTCGGCTTGGCCCTGGAAGCTGCGGAAACTCTTTCAGCAGAAGGCATCGACGCTGAGGTCATTGACCTACGGACCTTGCGTCCGCTGGACCGGGAAGCTGTGCTGACCAGTCTAGCCAAAACCAACCGCCTCATCATCGCAGAAGAGGGCTGGCCGACATGCTCAATTGCGTCTGAAATTACTGCACTGTGCATGGAAGAAGGCTTCGATGATCTCGATGCACCGGTAATGCGGGTCTGCAATGAGGATGTGCCGCTGCCCTATGCAGCCAATTTGGAAAAGCTCGCCCTCATTGACGCAGCGCGCATCGTCGAGGCGGCTAAGCAGGTTTGCTACCGCTAGACGACGGGCCTTTGCGGGCCCGTCCCAAGCTGCGCTTAGGCTAGTCGGCTAGGACGGCGAACCTGCGTTAAGCTGCGAAATTTGCGCAGTCAGCCACAGGCTCAGCCGGAGTGGTGTTCTGAACGCCGGAAAGGTCGCGCACATCACGCACATTGAAAGCAGCCGTATAGGTGATGGTGCGGCCATCCATTTGCGAGAAGCTGGAAAGCGGCTGATATTCATAGACCACTTCGACAAACATCACAGCGTCATTGGCGCTTGCAGTAACTTCGCGACCTGCTTCACCCATGCCCGGGAAGCTGGTGCCTGTGGCTCCATCGTCTTCCACACCAAAGCTCGAAACCGCTGGATTTAGGCCTCTGCATCTTTGCCAATGGATCCATTGGCCGCCATCAGCATTTTGCTCGAGGCTAGAGACAATAATTCGCCCGTTCTCGAAAATATCCAAGTCACCAGCAAGCTGATCGGCACCAACAAACATGTCGTTGATGTGCGATTCAAACACTTGCCGCTGCACCAGAACATTGCTTTCACCCATGCGTGATGCGTTATCGGCCACTTGCGACGCGATTTGGCTGACCTGCATATGGGTAACCACGAAACGCGATGTTTCTGTTCCGATTAATCCGACTGTCAACAGAATTGGGGCTGTAAAAGCAAACTCGGTTAGCGCTAATCCGCTAGTGTCTTTTGCCAACTTGCGCAGGCGCGCAGCAGCACGGGTTATACGCGAAATCATGTGCAATTCCCCGTTGCGATAGTGACGTTCTGATTATCGAATGGCTGGTTCCGCAGCACAGTTGCTGCTTCAACTTGGACCCGCTCGGGCAGTCCAATCAAACCCGCCATAGGAAAGAGGCGTGGGTAGGAAACCGTGGCTGAAAAGACCACTGCATCGCGGGCACCGCCAATTCCGGTAGAGCCGCGATCCTGATCCCAAGTGCCATTCCCATTGACGTCCTCAAAGACCTCATTGTTGTTACAGATGGCATCGGAATTGTCATCCGTGAACGCTTCTGCCTGACCAATGTCAGAAAAATCCATATGTGAAAGCCGCGTGGTATCCACCGTCGCGTTGGGCGCTACGGTTTGGACTATGTCGGCCACTGCTTGATCGAGCGCATTCAAATTGCTCGCAGCATTTTCGAGCGACATATCACGGCCAGCACGCTGCATGGCGCCTGTCACAACCGATGAGGTGTATTGCGTATGCGCAACGTCCAGCACGCCCATCACGAGCGTGATGAAGATGGGTGCGACAAAACCAAACTCGGCCAATGTCGCACCGCTATCGTCCTTGCAAATGCGGTGCATTTTTTGCTTCAATGTGGACATCACTCGGTCAACCTCAATGCTGCGATCTTCTCGGCAATTTCCTCGAACCGATCAGCCAAGTCAGCAGAGTCTGTCGCTGCAAAAGCTCGGCCCGGTGTCGCACAATCGATCAGGTTTTGGCTAAGCGTTGTCCCGAATGCGACCACCCAGACAGAGATATTCTCTTGGCGCGCAGCGCGGCATGCCGCTTGGAAACGCTCGGCGTGACGGCTAGAGGCTGTTCCTTGGTCACCGTTCCCACTGATGCGCCGATCCCACCATTCAATGCCATAAGTGCCGTAGGTTTCGTTATTGGTCGCCAAGATGCCATCGGTCATGAATACGATATGGCGGGCAATCGCATCGCCGTTAGGAGCGGTGGCGTTATCTGCGGCGAAGATGCCGTTGGGGCTGATAAAGCGTGCGCCCCAGATCATACCAATGTCATGATAGGTGTTGCTTCGAGCGTCAAAGCCATTTTCCGGAGCCAAGAAATCAACCAAGCCTTCACGCGATATCTCAGAAAGCCGCTCCACCGGACGCGGGCAATCATAGAATGGTTGTCGTTCGTCACCTGCATGAGTCAAATCTGGCAGGTAGTTCGTGGAGTTGTTGTTGGTCTCGCGGCGCCACGCTGCAAGGGGCAGCTGAACTTTCCAGCGTTCGGCATCATTCGATGGGATCAAGTTAATATCGAGGTCATGTGCGCCATTTGGCACTGGATCGAACGTAGCTTGGGCCACAGTGTCGGCTTCTTCGATGCAACCTGTGAAACGGTTCTCGATCATAGCTCCATCGCGCCCAGTCGGCGTTTCGACTATCGTGCCAATAGCGAAATCACTCACATCATAAGTAACCGGCTTATAGGTCCAATTGTCGAAGTCGGACGTAGTCGTCACTTCGGCAATTTGGGTGAAATGCCCTGTGGCGGTGTAATCATAGATTTCATGACCGACATTGCAGCGACGACGACGCGAATTGTAGCGGTGCACCGGAGCACCGCGGCGGAAAGAAGCCGTTGCAGTGGCTGTAATGGTGTTGGTTGTACCATTTGTCTCATTTGATGTAATATTGACGGTACTACCCCGGATCGTGTTCTCGAGATATCGATCAGTATATGCCGCAGGCAACGGTTTGGCCAAACAAGCCGACGAAGAACGTACATTGTTAAAGCGCGATGTCCGAATGAAGCCATTGCGGTTCTCGCCACTTCGGTTTGTCACATTGTCGACCGTAAGGCTGACAACATCAAAGCTTGACCGCGTGGTAAAATTGGGTTCGCGCGATTGAATAGTTACTTCATTATCGAGATATTCCAGGGGAATCTCAAAGCCGACATTCACGTTACTTGCGTAAGGCAACAAGCCATAACGCACTTGCGCGCTGTTGGATGTAGAGGCCTCAACAGTATCATAAAAGGTCAAAACGGCGCTGCGTAAACCTCTGATCCGCGCGTTGGGGGCTTCGACATTGCCATTGTTACCATTTGGACAAAAACTGCCATCGTCGGGGCAGTTCATTGAACCAGTAACATCGAGCACGAACATGATATCGGTGTTTGAGATATTGATATCTGCGGTGCAACTTACATCGATTGCAAAGTCACCAAAGCCAAAGACTTGCATGAGCGAAACGGGCAAAACAGCGCTTGCTGTGCCAATAACTTCTCCGTCTGTGCCCGCGGTAAAGGTGCGCGTACGATTGGTCGTTCCAAACAAACCATCTGTGAAGTTTTGATCGAAGAAGTTCTCGGCAACCGTCTGATGTTGCGCGGCGAAGGTGTCATTGCCCATCGCCTTGCGTGCAGCCAGAGCGCCGGAGTCGCACGCGTTCTGCAAACGCGATTGGCTCATATAGTAACGGCTTGCATCAACTGCTCCACCTACCATGCCCATCAATGGCACAAGCGCAGCAGCAGCCATGGCAATGGTGTTACCGGCTGTATCGCTGCGCAGGCGCGCCATAAGCGATTTGTTTGTTCGCACATTTGTGTCTACTGACTTTGCACGTAATTGGGGCACGTTCATCGAATCTTCCTCAAACTTGTGCTGTGTATTTGCACGCAAAAGACAAACGGGCAGTTGAAGCCATTGGTTAATATGGTCCTACGAAGAAACCCCGATTTACCTTTTTTGATGGAAGGCTTGGCGCAGCCGCAAAGGCTAGCAATCTCGCTTGCTAGCCCCTCGCTTAAAGAGGGCTATGCAGCGTTGTTTTTGCTCGATGCGCGGCTTGGCCGGTTGGTGGCATCGGCAAATGAGATTGTTCTGGGTCAGATGCGGCTCGCCTGGTGGCGAGACCAGCTAAACACCCCTGTAGAAGAGCGCCCACACGGTGATGCAGTTCTCGATCTATTGGGCAGGTTTTGGGCCGGACACGAGGCTGCCCTAATTGAACTGGTAAATGGCTGGGAAGAATTGCTCGCTTCAGATTCTGGGTCGGAACAGGCGGCCGAGCAATTTGCGAAAGGAAGAGCAGCACCATTTTTAAGATTTGCTGCAGATGCACTTTCACACAGTTCCGAAACAGATATTAACCTTGCAGCGCGCCGTTGGGCCTTGATTGACTTGGCGGCGAATTCCAGCACTCAGGCTCGCAGCGACCAAGCTTTGCGAATGGCAGGCGATCTTGGGCACGAAAGAGCGGCTTTGAGCCGAGAGCTCAGGCCTCTTGCGCTTTTGGACGGCTTGGCTCGGCGGGCCATGAAGCGGAGCGCGCGCGGGCAGCCAGTTGCATTGCTTGGTGATAGGCTCAGCCCCTTTGCAGCCTTTCGGCTTGGCTTTTTTGGTCGATAGCCTATTCTGCACCCGCCGGGATTTGCAGGAGAATTGCTGTGAGTCGAATTATGCTTGGGGCGCTGGGCGCATTGTTTCTAACGGGATTGGGTCTGTTCTGGTGGCAGGGCAGGGCCGAGGTTGAACGCGGCGCGCCGCCGCCTGATCCTCTGGGTTCGGCTGCCGTGGCGGTTCAGGCGCTAGAGAAAACCGAAGAGCCGCAGCTACCAACCGTAGAGACCGTCAATATGGTCGGGCCTGCACCGCCAGAAGCAAGCGAGCTATCCAGAGAGCAGCGCCGCTTCTTCCGCTATGATCGCAATCGCAATTGGAAGATTAGCCGCGCGGAAATGCTCTCTAGCCGAACCGATGCGTTTCGAAAATTGGATGTCGATGGAAATAATTTGCTGACCTTTGAGGAATGGGCGGTCGCCACCGCAAACCGTTTCGACAAAGCTGACGCCAACAGGGACCGCGACCTAACACCAAGCGAGTTTGCAACAACCCGCCCAAAGAAAAGGGCCAAGCCTGCTTGCAAATGTTAGGCTAGGCTAAGTTGGCTTAATTCTAGGCTGGGTGAGGTTCTTTCTCGTGGTGGTTGTTGTCTTCCATCCACGAACCGAAGTCTTCCTTTGCGCGCGAGGTATAGGCTTCTTTGCGCTGTTTTTTGCCGACAGAATGGAGCGGCGGGAAAAGACCAAAATTGACATTCATTGGCTGATAGGTGGCTGCCTCTGCATCGCCCGTTATATGCGACAGCAAAGCTCCAAAAGCTGACGTGCGCGGGGGCGTAGTCCACTCCTGCCCGCTTAGTTCGGCTGCGGCCATCATGCCCGACATAAGGCCGATTGCAGCACTTTCGACATAGCCCTCGCAGCCCGTGATCTGGCCAGCAAAACGGATATGGGGCGCTTTGCGCAGTCGCAATTGGCGGTCCAGAACGAGGGGCGAATTGATAAATGTGTTTCTGTGAAGTCCGCCAAGCCGCGCAAATTCTGCGCCTTCCAAACCGGGTATCGTCCGGAACAAATCGACCTGCGCGCCATACTTGAGCTTGGTTTGGAAACCGACCATATTCCACAAAGTGCCAAGCTTATTGTCTTGGCGCAATTGCACCACTGCATAAGGCCAGCGCCCTTGCGGAAATTCCTCTGTCACATCGCGGGGGTTATCAAGGCCAACAGGTTTCATTGGTCCATAGCGCAAAGTATCCACACCGCGCGAAGCCATGACTTCGATTGGCATACACCCGTCAAAATAGGGGGTATTCTCTTCCCATTCGCGAAATTCGGTCTTGTCGCCATCCATCAAGCCTTGATGAAAGGCCAGATATTGCTCCTTTGTCATGGGGCAATTGATGTAATCCCCCTCTTCATTGGAGGCAGCGGTTTTCTTGTCCCAGCGCGATTGGATCCAGCAAATATCCATATCAATGCTGTCGCGGTGAATAATCGGCGCGATCGCATCAAAGAAGGCCAAGCGATCTTGACCCGTTGCCTCGACTATCGACGCTGCCAGTGATTGGGCAGTGAGCGGACCTGTCGCAACAATGGTCAGGCCAGCCTCGGGCAAAGCCGTCACAGCTTCGCGAACCACGGTAACATTGGGGTGGCTGGTGAGAGCCTTTTCGACCTCCGCTGAAAACACATCGCGATCCACCGCCATTGCGCTGCCCGCTGGGACGCGCGCCACTTCGCCAGCGCGCATGACAAGCGAGTTCAGCCTGCGCATCTCATGGTGCAAAAGGCCTACCGCATTTTTGGTGTCGTCATCAGACCTGAAAGAATTGGAGCACACCAATTCGGCCAAGCCATCTGTTTGGTGCGCAGCTGTTAAGCCGCCGCCTTTCTCAGGAGGCCCGCCGCGCATTTCAGAAAGGCGCACACGCTTACCGCGCTCGGCCAATTGCCAAGCCGCTTCGCTTCCGGCCAATCCGCCGCCGATGATATGCACGTCATAGGTCTGTGTATTTGATGTCATAATCCTGCCCACTAGGGGTTGCATCGGTAAGGGTTCAAGCCCTAGCTCGAAATGAAGGGAGATTTATTGCGATGGTTTTATTGCGATGACAGGGGCTTCCAAGAGGGGCGCATTGGCCAATCATCGGCCTTGGTTGCTGGTTGGGATCATTGCGGCAGTTGCCTTTTACGTTTTGCGCGATGGGGCTTTGGGCGGCGCTTGGGTCACTCTTATCAAGGGATCAGCCGTCGGCGCCTTGGCCATTTATGCGATTGTAAGGGGGCGGGGCGGTGACGCTCACATCCTTGCAGCTGCCTTGGGTTTGGCCGCTCTTGGCGATATGGCGATCGAGTTTTCACTGGTCATTGGCGGAGCTGCATTCTTCTGCGCTCATGTGGCGGCTATGGCATTGTTCCTTAGATTTCCGCGAGCGCAAACATCACCCAGCCAGAAAACACTCGCAGTGATGTTATTGCTGGGCACACCGTTCGTCTCATGGCTGCTCTCAAACGACCCACAAATCGCGCTTTATGGCCTGTCGCTCGGGGGAATGGCGGCCTGCGCTTGGATGAGCCGCTTTACCCGCTACCGCGTTGGGGCAGGGGCGGTGTTGTTTGTGGTTTCAGACTGGCTGATTTTCAGCGAATTGGGCACGATTGACCTTGCCCCTTTGCCTGAGCTTGCAATCTGGCCGCTCTATTTCCTTGGCCAATTTCTGATTGCCACAGGAGTTGTGCAGACATTGCGGCATGAATTGGACGAGGCAGAGGGTTAAGCGCCTTCGTCGCTGCCCGCTTTGCCAGACCACGCAGCAATAGTGGTGCGATGCAGCTCGCGCCGATAACCATCATAGCCGCCGGTCGCCTTATGCAGCACTGCGCGATTGTCCCACAAGATCAGCATGTCGTCTTCCCAAACATGGCGATAGACAAATTCATCGCGCGTTTGCCATTGGTTGAGCTCTGACAAGAAAGCCACGGCTTCTGGCTGCTCCATTCCCTCGATCCCAATGATGTAGCCCAGCGTTGAATACAGGCATTCTTCGCCGGTTTCAGGATGCGCTTGAACGAGGGGGTGCGTATAGGTCTCGCGCGCGCTTTCGCTTGGCGTAATCGCCATAGAGCGGCCCTTATCCTTATCCGCATCGCCATAAGTGCCATCGGGCGCATAGGCGAGGCCGGCGCTGTGTATCGCGGTCAGCTTGCGAAGCTCAGCTTTGCGATCCTCGCTAAGTGCAGCAAAAGCGGCGGCTTGATCTGCAAACAAGGTGTCTCCACCTTGCGGCGGGATTTCGACCGAGGCCAAACAGGTTCCCGCGGGTGGATGGGCGAGAAAGCTCCAATCGCTATGCCAATTCTCGGCAAACAAAGGCGCTTCCTCATCGGCCTCCCTCAGGATAGCAGCGATATTCTTGCGCCCGTCAATGGGATCGAAAAAAGGGTCTTCGCCAAAACCGCCCATGGCCATTGTAAAGCGTTCGAGCGCATCATCATCAACGCGTTGCCCTGGAAAGGCTAGCACGCGGTGATTGAGCCAAATGCTGCGGATTTCCGCCACCAAGTCATCCGATAGCGCCGCTGACAGATCAACGCCCGTCACCCGCGCTCCGCAGATTTGCCCGCTTTGTTCGACGCTCAGGCTCATTCGGGAGAAGCCTCGTCGCTGCTTGGCGTTGCTGAGCTTTCGTCCAAAGCATCTGCACTTGCTGCTTCTGATGAGTCCACGTCGGCCAAGCCCTCTTCTTCATCTGGCTCTTCGATCCGAACTGCGCTGACGATCTTTTCCTTATCGGCCACATCAAACAGACGCACGCCAGAACTAGCCCGCCCAATAACGCGCAGGCTCTCAAGTCCAATCCGGATAAGCTTGGCCTGATCGGTCACCAGCATCAATTGGTCAGATGCGGTCGCGGTAAAGCTCGCCACAACCTGCCCATTGCGCTTGATATTGTCGATATTGGTGATGCCCATACCGCCGCGTCCTGCGCGTCTATATTCATAGGCCGAGGACAATTTGCCATAACCATTCTCGCAAACGGTGAGGATGAACTGCTCGGCCTCAGCCATTTCAGCATGGTCATCAGAAAGGGCAGGGGCGCCATCTTCCGCTTTCCAAGGTGCAAGCTTCAGATAAGCATCGCGCTCTTCAGGCGTAGCGCTGCCGCCATGAAGGATAGAAAGCGAGACAACCGCATCGCCTTTTTCCTTAAACTTCATGCCGCGCACGCCGGTTGACGTACGAGAGACAAATTCGCGCACATCCTCGCCAGCAAAACGGATTGCCTTGCCCATACGGGTTGCTAGCAAGACATCGTCGCCTTCTTCGAGCAGTGCGACACCGATAAGCTTATCGTCGCTCTCCGCATCGAATTTCATCGCAAATTTGCCATTGCTCGGAATATTCGTGAAGGAATCCATGGAATTGCGGCGGACATTGCCTTGGGCGGTAGCAAACACAACCGTGAGCGCGCCCCAAGCATCTTCGTCCTCTGGCAGAGGCAGAACCGTTCGGATTGTCTCGCCATCTTCCAAAGCGGGGAGCAGATTGATGATGGGCCGACCGCGCGTTTGCGGGCCTCCTTCGGGCAATTTCCACACTTTCATGCGGTAAACCTTGCCATTGGTCGAGAAGAACAGCACCGGATTGTGGGTCGAGGTGACGAACATTTCGCGCACCGCATCCTCATCCTTAGTGGCCATGCCTGCGCGACCTTTCCCGCCGCGATTTTGCGCGCGGAAAGTGGAGAGCGGGGTGCGTTTAATATAGCCGTCATGGGTTACCGTGACGACCATTTCATCGCGCTCAATCAGATCCTCATCGTCGAGGCCATCCCATGCGGGCGCAATCTCAGCGACGCGCGGCGTTGCATAGGTCGCTCTAATTTCCTCAAGCTCTTCGCGCATGACCCCATACAGCTTCACGCGATCAGAGAGAATTGAGAGATATTCGGCAATATCGACCGACAGCGCTTCCAACTCATCGCCAATCTCGTCGCGGCCAAGCGCCGTTAAGCGATGGAGACGCAAATCGAGAATAGCCTTCACTTGACGCTGCGACAGGCGATATGTCCCGCCAGCCTGTTCCGCATCGGGCTCAATCGCTTCGACCAGTTTGATATATTGCGCAATATCGCCAATCGGCCATTCCTTGGCCAACAGCACTTCGCGCGCCGCAGCAGGATTGGCCGCTCCGCGGATCATCGCAACAATCTCGTCCAAATTGGACACGGCGACAACAAGGCCCAGCAAGATGTGCGCACGGTCGCGCGCCTTTGCGAGTTCAAACTTGGTGCGCCTTGTGATGACTTCCTCGCGGAAGGACACAAAGCTTTGGATAATATCGCGCAGGGTGAGCGTTTCAGGGCGTCCACCACGAATTGCCAGCATATTGGCAGGGAAGCTCGATTGAGCAGGCGTATGCCGCCAAATCTGATTGAGCACGACCTCTGCGGTGGCATCGCGCTTGAGATCGACGACAACGCGTACGCCTTCGCGGCTGCTCTCATCGCGAATGTCTGAAACGCCCTCAATGCGCTTGTCCTTGGCGGCATCGGCGAGTTTTTCGACAAGGCCAGACTTACCCACTTGGAAAGGGATAGAGGTGAGAACAATGCTCTCCCGATCACCGCTGCGTGTCTCAATCGAATGGCGCGCCCTCATCATGATAGAACCGCGGCCTGTGAGATAGGCTGAGCGAGCGCCTGACTGACCAAGGATCAGCGGTGCAGTCGGGAAATCAGGTCCGGGAATGATGCCGAACAATTCCTCGCTGCTGATCGCAGGGTTGTCCATATAGGCAAAGCAGCCGTCGATCACCTCGCCAAGATTGTGCGGCGGGATATTGGTGGCCATGCCAACCGCAATGCCGCCAGCGCCATTAACCAAAAGATTGGGGAAACGCGCTGGCAAAACCTGTGGTTCTTGGCGCGAACCATCATAGTTCTCGGCAAAATCGACCGTATCCTTATCGAGATCGTCGAGCAGGGAATTGGCGACGCGAGCAAGCCGCGCCTCGGTGTAACGCATCGAGGCTGGCGGATCAGGGTCCATCGAGCCAAAGTTACCTTGGCCATCAACCAGCGGAACCCGCATTGACCAATCTTGCGTCATCCGCGCTAGAGCGTCGTAAATAGCGCTATCACCGTGCGGGTGATAATTGCCCATAACGTCGCCGACGATCTTTGCGCTTTTGCGGTATGATCGGCCAGCGACAAATCCGCCTTCTTGGCTGGCGAACAAAATACGGCGGTGAACTGGCTTCAAACCATCGCGCACATCAGGTAGAGCGCGAGCCACGATCACGCTCATCGCGTAATCAAGGTAGCTGGTCTTCATCTCATCGACGATGTCGATGCGGGAATAGTCGTCACCGCCGGGGCCTGAGCCTGGTGCAGCGGGGTCAATCAGGTCAATATCGTCGCTCAAGATCAATACTTTTCATATAGCGGACATCACGTCCCAGAATTGCCAATAGAAATAGGCTATTTGCGCCCGAAACACCATGAACGAAGGGCCTGGCCAGTCGGTTTGACCACGCTTTTTCCACATATGGTTGCGAAACAGCGTTCAGCTGGGGCGAAACGGCGGTTTCCTGTTATTCAAAACCTGTTCAGCCACTTGTCTTTAAAACAAATTGCATTGAAAGAGCACCGGCGGCAATAAGCCCGCAGTGAACGAAGGTGAGCATGCGTTTAATGACGCAGCGGGCCTCGTCTAACAAAGAATGCTCGATAACCAGTTTTAACTTTTTGAAGTTCTAGGAGCCTACTGCATGATTTTCGGCCAATTTGCCCCAACCAAAGCCCGCTCAAGCGCTATTGCCATGGCACTCGCCTTGGCGACCGGCTCGGTCCTAGGTGTTGCTGCATTAGAAGCGCCAGCTCACGCGCAAAAGAAGTCAAAAAAGCCCAAATATTCTAAAGCCTTTGTTGAAGCATACAGTCCCGTAAACGACCAAGTGGCCGCACAAGCTGACCCAGCGGTTCTATTGGCGAGCGTGCCAACGGTCGCGGCGGCGCTTGAAACGGCCGACGATCAATTCGCTGGCGGCAATCTGATCTATACGATTGGTCAGCGCGCAGGCGATCAGACCATCCAGCTTCAGGGCATTGAAACGATGCTTGGAAGCGGGAAAGTTCCCGTTGAGAACGCGCCTTCATACAATTTTTTAGCCGGTCAATTGGCGTACCAGCAAAGCCAATTCTCAAAAGCGCGCAAATATATGCAGATCGCGGCTGACCTTGGATATACAGAGAATGATCCCCAAGCGATCGTTGCTGAAGCCTATTTCTCAGAAAACAAGAACGCCGAAGGGCTAAGCTATCTTTCCTCCATCATCGACCAACGTAAGGGCGCTGGCCAGGTGGTTCCACAAGATTGGATCCAGCGCGGACTGTCCGTGGCTTACAACAACAATATGCTGCCTCAGTCGAAGAAGTTTTCGTTGCTGTATGTTAGCGAGTTTCCGAGCCAATCGAGCTGGGGCGATGCAATTGCGATTGTATTGAACACAAGCAAGTTTGAATATCCAGAAATACTCGACCTTCTGCGGCTTGCTCGCCGGACAGATACTTTGCGCGATCCAAACCTCTATCTTGAGTATATTGAGGCAGCGGATGCACGCCGTAACCCAGCAGAAGTGCTCGCAATCATCGACAAGGGTTATGCCGATGGTCAACTAGCGCGGGATGACGGGTTTGTCGCAGATTCGCGAGCGCAAGCTGCGGGCCGTTTGGCAGCAGATAAGCGTGACCTGCCAGCCCTTGGCCGCGACGCGCGCGCTAGCAGTGCAGGCCTGCGTACAGTTATGGCCGCTGGCGATGCATATCTCAGCTATGACCGCGGAGCAGAAGCGGAGGAGTTTTACACTAAGGCCGCGAGCATGGCAGGTGTAAACATGCCGTTGGCCTTGACCCGCCTTGGCATTGCTCAACTTGATCAAGGCAAGTTTGGCGAGGCACAAGCAACATTCAGCAAGGTCGAAGGTGAACGCAAAAACATCACAGACCTGTACTCGGTATGGGCCGGTCAAAAGGCCGCTGCAGCGCCTGCTCCAGCTGCGGTTGCGCCCCCTGTCGATCCAGCGATCACAGCTGCTGACAGCGCGAGCTAAACCGCTACCAAAATTGATGAAAACGGGCGCGGGGGCGGCATCATTGCTGCTCCCGCGTTTTTTATGCCGCGTTAATTACAAGCCGTGCATCCAGCAGTCTCTTAGACTTTCACCTAAGCCGCCGGACAAACACCTGTCCGCCAGCGCGCCGATCAAGCTCAAAATTATCGAGCGATGCAAAAAGCTCGCTCAAGCTCCTGAAGCCATAATTGCGCACGTCAAAGCTCGACCGGTTTCCCGCAATTTGTCCCAATTGTTGCAATGATGCGAAGCCTTTTTCGTCGCGCTTCGCCTCGCTGTAAGCCGCTGCTATGAGCGCATTCAAATCCTCGTCCAGAACCGGCTTTTTGGGCTTTTTCGCTTTGCCAGAAGAACCGTGCGTGTCGGTCCGGTTGCTTTCCATCAAAAGCTTGATGTCGATGAAACGTGTGCAAACCGATTTGAACGCTTGGGGTGTCTTGGCCTCCCCAAAACCATACACCAGAATGCCATCTTGCCGCAGTCGCGTGACCAGCGGCGTAAAATCGCTATCCGAAGTCATCAGGCCAAAGCCGTCAATCTTGCCCTGATTGAGCAAGTCAATCGCATCGATTGTCATCGCCATATCGGTGGCGTTCTTACCCTTTGAAACATCAAACTGCTGCTGTGGGCTAATGCCAAATTTATTGGTGATTTTGTCCCAATTGGCCAAATTGCCCTTCGCAAAATTGCCATAAGCGCGGCGGATATTGACTTGGCCTAGCTCCGCCATAACGGTGAGGACAGGATCAATTGCCTCATGCGTCGTGTTGTCTGCGTCAATCAATAGGGCAATGTTGCGTTGGGTTGTGTCAGCCATTGTTAGAGGATGAATGGAAGAGGCTTGCCCTGCAAGGCTTATTCTTCGCTTATGAACTCGCCCGTCTCGCTATCGAGTGAATAAAGCACGCCTTCTGAAATTGAGAAATGGGCACCGCGCAGCTTCAAAGCGCCTGATGCTTCCTTCTCAGCCACGAATGGGAAACTGCGCAGATTATCAATGCTAAGCTTGATCGCGCCAAATTCCATTTCTAGCTCTGCAACACGGCCTTCGGTGCCATGCTCTTGCGCCACCTTATCGCGCACATCATCCAATGCATGCACCCAATTGGCGACAAATCCGCCTTCGCCAATCTCGGTGTCATGAAGGCTTTGGCTAAGCGCCGCTTGGCAACCACCGCAACGCCCGTGCCCCATCACGAGTATCTGCTTTACCTTCAAAAATTGGACCGCAAATTCGACTGCGGCTGATACGCCGTGCAAGCCGGGGCTTGTTTCGTAAGGAGGGACCAAAGCAGCGACATTGCGCACAACGAAAATCTCGCCAGGGTCGACATCGAATATTTGCGCTGGGTCAACGCGGCTGTCGGAACAGCTGACAACCATCAATTTGGGGTGCTGCCCATTGGCAATTGTTTCTTCAAACCTCTCGCGTTGGCGAGGATAAGTGTCTTTACGAAAACGGCGGTATCCGGTCAGCAACTCAGCATATTCTGGCATTTCTCTAAAACCGCTCCCCACGGATGACTTCAACATCCCACATCGTCAACAAAAGGCTGTGAGAAGTAAGAATAGGAGCGAGCATCTCAGCCAAAAGATCGGCTTTCTCCTGCGATGCGATAGTCAGAACAAAAGCCTTGTCAGTTCCCATCACCCGTTCTTCTCGCCAATGGCCATCACGCCCTTTTCCCGATGTCACAGGGGTAACGGTCCAGCCCGTGATGCCAGCGCTGTCAATCAAATCAGTAACCCGTCTGACCAAAGCAACATCTGTGAGGATTTCGATCCGTTTGCGAACAACTGTTTCGATCATTGTCAGAGGTATACCTGCCCAGACAGGGCGCTTGCAAGGGCGCTAATGAGGCCGATGTTTATGAGTATATTGAAGGGAAAAGTAATCGACAAACTCATGGTTAGATAAATGCCAGGGTCCGCTTCGGGCAGTGCAAGACGCATCGCCGCTGGCACTGCGATATAGCTAGCGCTGGCACACAGCACTCCCAAGGCCGCAGCCGACCCCACATCCAAACCGCACAATACCGCCGCGCTGGTGCCTATGAATCCGTTCACAAGCGGCAATCCAATCGCAATCACAACCAAACGCCAAGTGATAGCACGAGCATCCATCATCCTGCGCGCCGCGATAAGGCCCATATCAAGCAGGAAAAGGCACAGCACTCCCTTAAATCCTGCTTCAAAAAAGGGCGCAACCTCCTGAAATCCGCTTGCACCGCTTATCATCCCGATTGCAAAGGCTCCTAGCAGCAACACGACAGAGGCGTTGAAGAATACCTCATGCAGCAAGGAACTGGTTTTCTGACCGTCCTTTGAGCCCATGCCGCGAGCCAACAAAAGGCCCGAAAGGATGGCTGGTGTTTCCATCGCTGCCATTACGGCCACCATATAGCCCCCGGGAGGCTTTCCCTGCGCCTCTAATATCTCCACCGCTGTGACAAAGGTTACGACGCTAACAGAGCCATAATGCGCAGCCACAGCACCTGCATTGATGCGATCAAGCTTGCCGAAACTTTTAAGGACAAAGTTAGCGAGGAAAGGGATGACGAAGCTGGCCGCTATTCCGAGTGCAAGAGCAATCAAAACGTTTGCGTCTATGCCCGACTTTGAAACCGCAACGCCCCCTTTGAGGCCAATTGCGGCCATCAGATAGAGCGACATGCCTTTTGCCAGCGCCTCTGGAACAGCGAGGTCCGACCGCGCAAAGGCAGCCAAGAGCCCCAAAATGAAAAAGAGCACCACAGGCGATGTGAAAGTTTGCAGTGTCGTTGCATCCATGTCGTTAGCAATTAGCGAGAGGGGCCCTGCACGGCAAGCTGCGCTGCACTGATATTGAACCATTGCCCCATTGCACCATTGCACGCGAGGGGGGCTGCGCCTAAATGGAGCGCATGAACGATCTCTCAAGCCCCCCAGCAGCGTCTCAAGTCGAGCAAACCAATCCAGAGGCGCGCCCGCCGCGTCAACGCAAGCCCGATTGGATTCGGGTTAAGGCTCCGGTGAGCAAGGGCTATCAAGAGACGCGCAAGCTGATGCGCGATCTCAATCTCAACACCGTGTGCGAAGAGGCCGCTTGCCCCAACATCGGCGAGTG
>CAZTFZ010000017.1:0-11671 GCA_964613105.1 uncultured Porphyrobacter sp.
CTGGTCGCATCATTGATAGTTAGCCCGGTGCGGCCCGGCTCGAGCCAGTCTGTGTTCGGGATTTTCGCGCCCGAAGTCGTCCCGTTCCACGTGAAAACAACATCATTGTCTTGGGGAATGGAATGAAGATCGGGGATCTCGCCATAATCAGCGTCCAAGACCTGCAAATCTTTCAGCTTAAGCTGTTTGACCGCATCTTGGATCCACACATTGCCAAAGCTTTCCCAAGCCGCAACCGTGGCGGGGCCTGCGCCCAGCATGGTCCACATCGCGCATTCAAGCGCCCCAGTGTCAGAGCCAGGCATAATCCCGACCAGATAGTCGTCGGGCACACCCAATAGCTCGCGGGTCAAATCAATCGCATATTTCAAGCGACCTTTGGCGAGCGCAGAACGGTGTGAGCGTCCCAGCGATTCGGTTTGCAATTTGTCGAGGGACCAGCCCGGGAATTTCACCGTCGGACCAGAGGAAAATTGCGGACGCTGTGGTTTAAGCGTCGGCTCGGCACGTAATTCAGTCATGTATTCTCTCCTTACAGAGAGCTCGCGCGGCGTTGGGACCGCGTGGCCCGAGGGCGGCTCTAGTGATGGCCCGCAACAAGTCAAGTCATGCGCGAAAAATGCCTGTGCCAAATGGATTTGGGGTCAATTGAGATGGGACTCAAAAAATCGCATGCCCTCTATGCAAAACCGTACAATCGCCTCTCGCCAATTCCGGCACGCTCAACTAAGAGCATGGCTCAAGGCTATGAAAACTTCCGACCTTCGCATTGCGCTGTTTAGCGGCAATTATAACTACACCCGCGATGGCGCCAATCAGGCGCTCAACCGGCTGGTGGACTATTTGCTGCGCCAAGGGGCCAAGGTCCGGGTTTATGCGCCGATGGTCGCAGAGCCAGATTTTCGGCCCACAGGCGATCTGATCGATGTGCCCAGCGTGCGCATGCCGGTAAAAAGCCGCGGCGAATATCGCTTGCCCTTGGGTCTGGGCAAGGAAGCGCGCGCCGATTTAGAGGCGTTTTCGCCCAATATGGTCCACCTCTCATCGCCCGATCCAACCGGCCATGCCGCGCTCAAATGGGCGCGGGCCCGCGACATACCTGTGCTGGCATCGGTGCACACACGCTTTGAGACATATCCGCGCTATTATGGGCTCGGCTTTATCGAGCCCGCAATTGAGCGAATGCTGCGCCGTTTCTACAATCGCTGCGATGCGCTTGTCACAGCCTCGGACAGCCAGATTGCCGAGCTGAAAGAGCAAGGCATGCATGATGACATCACCATTTGGTCGCGCGGTGTCGATAGGGATTTGTTCACGCCTGCGCGCCGCGATTTGAACTGGCGGCGAGGCTTGGGCATTGCTGATGATGAGGTTGCGATCAGCTTTCTGGGCCGCTTGGTCATGGAAAAAGGGCTCGACATGTTTGTCGATACGATTGTCGCTTTGCGCCGCATGCAAGTGCCGCATCGCGTTTTGATCCTTGGTGATGGCCCGGCCCGTTCGTGGTTCGAGAAATCGCTGCCCGGCGGGGTCTTTGCTGGCTTCTTAACCGGCGAAGATTTGGCGAGCGCCCTTGCAAGCAGCGATGTCTTCTTCAACCCTTCGGTGACCGAGACTTTTGGCAATGTTACGCTAGAGGCGATGGCCTGCGGCTTGCCAGTGGTCGCTGCTGGTGCAACGGGCAGCGCGAGCCTTGTTGAGGATGGCGTAACCGGCGCTCTTGTCTCCCCGCTCGATGCGCAAAGTTTTGCAGAGGCGCTGGCGCCTTATTGCACCGATGATGCAATGCGCATTGCGCAGGGCAAGGCTGGCGAGGCCAAGGCTTGCGAATATTCCTGGGACGCCATCAATGACACCGTCGCGCAAAACTATCTAAGGCTGCATCACGCCCGTCAGCAGGCAGACTGAACCATGCACCATTACCGCAAAACACCTGCTTTTCGCATTTTGACCGCATAATACAGCAGCGCCAAGGCTATGATCCAAATCATAGCATCGAACGGCAGGCTCTTCAGATTCTCCGGCACTTGGGTCATGAAATTCTGATAGATCGTCGTGCCGATTAGGCCGACAATTGACACAATCAGCGATGTCACTGCCCAGCGCGATCGGAACAAGAGCAACATCGAACCAAACAATGCCCCCCAAACCCCAAGCGCCCAAAAGGCATTGGACCATGCCGGATGGCTATCGAAGAATGCTATATCGGCCCGCGTCATCCCAAGTTGAGCGAGCATACCCAGCCGCGTCACGGTATAGCTGAATGCGCCGATAGCATTCCAAAGCAATGTCATCCCGCCAATCACCCATAAATGCCATGGCGTTTTCACGCCCAATTGCCCCTGATCCATCGTAATCCTCCCATACCCAGACTACCCAATTCTCTTGGCAGAATAGCACGAACGCAGATTTGGGCCAAAACTCGCATCTTTCCACCATGCCAATGCGCGCCTATTGCTGGCGCTTATGACGGACCTTTTTGGCAATGACCCTGCTGCGCAATCTGCGCGCTCACAAGACGCTTTGCGCGCCGACGCGCCGCTGGCTGATCGCTTGCGGCCAGCCTCGTTAGAGGCTGTGATTGGCCAAGGCCATCTGACGGGGCCCGAGGGCGCTATTGGTCGGATGGTTGCCGCTGGCCGCCTTTCCAGCATGATCCTTTGGGGACCGCCGGGCACTGGCAAGACCACCATCGCTCGCCTGCTCGCCGATGCAGTGGGCATGCGCTATCAAGCGGTCAGCGCGGTTTTCAGCGGCGTGGCCGACCTCAAAAAGGCCTTTGCGCAAGCCGACAAAGCTGCAAGCATTTACGATGGCAATGCGGGCAAGACGCTGTTGTTCGTCGACGAGATTCATCGCTTCAATCGGGCGCAGCAGGACGGATTTCTACCCTTTGTTGAGCGCGGTACCGTCACGCTGGTCGGAGCCACAACTGAGAACCCCAGCTTTTCCCTCAATGCTGCGCTTCTAAGCCGAGCCAGCGTGCTGATCTTAGAACGGCTCGATCATGCCGCTTTGGATGAAATGTTAGCCAGAGCCGAAGAGCTAGAGGGCCCGCTTCCGCTGACCAGCGACGCTCGCAAAACGCTGATCGCTGGGGCGGATGGCGATGGACGATTCCTGCTCAATCAAGCCGAAACGCTCTATAATGCGCAGATGAGCGAGCCGCTCGATCCGGCCGCTCTGGGACAATTCTTGCAAAGGCGCGTCGCGGTCTATGACAAGGATCGCGATGGGCATTACAACCTCATTTCTGCGCTTCACAAGGCGCTGCGCGGCTCCGACCCGCAAGCCGCGCTCTATTATATGGCGCGCATGCTGACCGCTGGCGAAGAGCCGCTTTATGTCCTGCGCCGCCTTGTTCGCTTTGCCAGCGAGGACATCGGCCTTGCAGACCCGCAAGCCCTAACCCAGTGCCTTGCAGCTAAGGATGCCTATGAATTCCTCGGCTCGCCCGAGGGGGAGCTGGCGATTGTCCAAGCCTGCCTCTATTGCGCCACAGCGCCAAAATCGAACGCTGCCTATAAGGCGCAAAAGGCGAGCTTTGCGAGCGCCCGCGAAACTGGCAGCCTCATGCCGCCAGCGAACATTTTAAACGCGCCAACAAGCCTCATGAAAGACATTGGCTATGGCAAAGGCTATTCCTACGATCACGAGGCAGATCACGGCTTTTCCGGCGACAATTATTGGCCCGAGGATATGGCGCCGCAAACTTTCTATGAGCCGGTTGAACGCGGGTTTGAGCGAAAGGTAAAAGAACGCATCGCGTTTTGGGATCGGCTGCGCGAAGAACGAGCACAATGAACCAAAGCTCGCTGCAAAGCCGATTTGACAGTTTCGCCGTCATTGATTGGTCAGGCGCGAATGTCGCCCGGCCAAAAGGCTTAGCCCTTGCCGTTGCCAAAGCGGGCGATCCTGCCCCTGCCCTGCTCAGCCCGAAAGGAGGATGGAGCAGGCAGGACATTCTTGATTGGCTGCTGGATCATGCCCAAAAGCGGACAAACATCCTCATCGGTCTGGATTTGTCGCCAGCGTTCCCATTTGCTGATCACAGCGCCTATTTCCCTGGCTGGGACCAGTCCCCGCGCGACGCCAAAAGCCTTTGGGCCATGGTGGATGATCTGTCAGAAGCCTCCGATCATTTGAGCGCCAACGGCTTTTTGGCCCATCCAGAAGCCCGTCGGCACTTCCGCCACCATGACGCAGTGGGCGATCTGTTCGAAGGCGGCACTGGGCGATTGCGCGAATGCGAAAAGGCACAAAAATCCATGGGCCTTATCCCGAGTAGCTGCCTAAACCTTGTCGGCGCAGCGCAAGTTGGCAAAAGCTCGCTAACCGGGATGCGTGTTCTGCATCGGCTGAATGGGCAAATACCCGTTTGGCCGATGGACGGGCTCGGCGAAGAAGGACCAGCCATAGTAGAGATTTACACTTCGCTAGCCGCACGCGAAGGCGGTGTTCGCAAGGGGCGCAGCAAGATTTGGGAGGGCGAAGCGCTGGACGAATTGCTGGCTCAGTTTGGCTCAAAGCCTCACGCCCCTCTCGAGAAATACACTGACCATGCGACCGACGCGATCCTAACCACCGCCTGGCTAAGGAGGGCAGCAGCAGATAGTCGGCGCTGGTCCCCGTCTGGGCTTACCCCAGATATTGCGCACACCGAAGGTTGGACATTTGGCGCCTGAAGCCAATGGCTTAACCCAGCAGCGGGTCGACCCAATATCCTAGGCCTCGCACATCATTTCTTAACCATGATCGGACAATGCACGGTCAACCGCGTCAAAGCACGAAAGAGGCCATAGAATTAGACTTGCAGGCTTGTGGGACAAATTCTTCGCTTGGGGCTGTTCAAAGCTCTGGACAGATGCCGAAATTTCGTGCTTAGGGGCGCGCGACGACCATGGCGTAACGCATCGCCTGATTGTCGCATTGATGGGCCGGCTTAGCTCAGTTGGTAGAGCACCTGATTTGTAATCAGGGGGCCGCGAGTTCGAATCTTGCAGCCGGCACCATTAAAACAAGCACTTAGCGGCAGACTGAAGCGATCCTTCCAACATCATCAGGCCAACCAGCTTTCAAAGCAGTTGAGATGCCGCGCCGCGGATAACGATACCCGTTTAAACGGCCCCTAAACTGGCGCTAAAGCGGCGGGCCATCAGCCTCATGGTCGCTGCCGATTGCCCGATAGGGCCGAAAGCGATCGAGGTTTTGCATATTCGTTAGTTGCATGAACATCGGATCAATCGGTCCACCAAGACGTGAAGGCGTGTAATCGCAAAACCGGCGGATCTCGCGGATCATATGCGACTGATCGACAAAGGCGCTGGCAATCTCCGCCTCTCCCTCATCGTTGAGACCATCATGCGCCAGTAGGTTAGCAGCCCGAATTGCGCGGAACTTTCTGGCAAGTCCGCTGGGAGCAAAACCGAAATATTGCAAAATCAGCCGCTCTGTTTGCCGGCGCGAGTACCCACTTTCAGCGAACAGTTCTTCAACGGGCGGATTGAGAGACGAGCCGAGCCACGCCAGTGTCTTATCGATAACTTCCTCGTGGCGAAGCGGAATAGGGGTCAAGCGCTCGCGGATCCAATCGGCAATCTCAAGGCATGCCTGCTCGCTCGATTGAACGCCGGACAGGCGGCGCTCAGCAATGTCACTGGTTAGGCGATCAACATCCCCGCCAAGCAATTCACTGGCTGGCATAAACCGATTGCCATGATCCTTTACCGAGGCCTGAGTAAGAGCCGCCCATCCGTGAGGCGAAAAGGATGCGCCAATGCACCAAAAGGACCCCTCTAAGACGAAGGGCGTGGCCACATCGAAGGCATTAAACAAGGTCGCGTGATGTTCAACACGGTCAACTCGATCACGAAATTGTGCGCTTCCCTTGCCGCGCATTGGCATAAGCAATTGGCCCAATGCACCTGGGTGACGATCCTCGACCCGCTCGCTGGAAAATTCCACTTCGAACAGGGCAAGAATGTATCTCTCCAGCCCCTTGGGCGGATCGAAGTAAGTGAGCTTGAAAGCGCTGGTGCTTTTGTCGATTGCTCGCAGTTTGCGCGGCTCGGCCAAGCCAAGCTGCTCAGAAAGCTGCGCCGCTCGCAAAGCCCCGGCTTGGGGCCCTGCCGGAGCGTTCATTTGCGTCCCGTTCGTTTTTTCATTGGGAACTTTATTCACAGCACTTTGTATCTGCTCTTCATTGGCGGTCAATTTCATCAACGAAACTAAACACATCTAATAGCTGATGGTTCTTTGACTAGCGGCAACGGCCAGAAATTTACAACATCGGTCCAGAAACGGCTGCAGCCCCTTGTTGGTCCTGCGTGCCTGTGATCCCCAAAGAGAACGAGGTATTGGTTCCATCGATCCGCTGCTCGCTCCCCGATATTGTAATGCCCAGCTCTGCGCCTTGTGGTCCGAAAAACCAGCCAGAGAAGAGCCCGGATTGGCTGGAGGTGCCCTCTGCCGCTAGGTCGCCAACCATGGCTTGTTCCTGATCAGAAATGGAGGCGTTTCCAGAAACAGACCCGAACTCAACGATTTCAGTGGAATCAATGCGTTGGCCGGTATTGGGGTCAAAACTAAATTCTGTGCCCCTCAGCGCGATTGTAAGCATAACCAATCCAGTGGCTGGATCGGCGCTGGCCGTAAATGTGGTAGGCGCAAGATCGAACGACGTGCCTTGAAGTCCGTCAAACACGACCAATGTACCAGCCGCATCGATTTCTTGAGAGAAATTTATGGTCGCAGCTGGCACCACGTCATTAAGCGCTGTTGGCACTCCAAAGACGCAATTGAACGAGGCCACAGAACCGTTTTCCAAAGCGCTCTGCACAAAGCCGCCGCGCACGAAATTTGCTGGCAGATTTGGCCATTGCGGGACGCCGAATGCAAATATTTCAGATGGCCCTGTGCCAGTCACGCTTGCCCGCTGGTAAAGCGTTAGAATGCCTTCTTCGGATTGAACAATGTCGCTTGGGGCAAAGCTTGTACCGATCGTTCCATCGGGGGTCTCTCCAGCAACTGTCCAGCTATCAGTCGCATCGGCAAATGCGAATGTGAACCCTTCGTCGAAGCGAATGATTTGCTGGCGCAGTTCGCTGCTCGCCCCTCGCGCGCAGGCGGCATCAAACACTTGATCGCCCGTAAGATCATCAAACGCAGTGGTGGTGGTTGCAGATTGCGTCGGTGTTGGAGTGGGGGTCGGCGTAGGACTTGGAGTTGGGGCCGGAGCTGCAACACCGCCACCAGTTGCAGGTGGCGCGGACGAGCTATCGCCACCACCGCATGAAGCCAAAGCCATTGCCAACGCAGCTATACTCACCGGACCAAACAGTTTCACTATGCTCTCCCGTCACCCTATATTTGTGACGCGAGGCTAATAGAGCCACCTCTGTTCCCATTGTATTTCAGCGACATCGTAGCAATCGCGCTAGCAGATAGCTTGGCACAATGTGCTTTGCTCAGAGGGCAAACAACCCGCCCTAGCGTTCCAGTCCGGCTTCAATGGCAGCCCCAAGTTTGCGCAGGCGATCAGCATTCACGCCAAGGTCGCTTAGGCCAACGCGGCTGACCGAGCGCATATCAATCTGGCCGCCTTCAATTCGCACAACCACATCGTCTTTAAAACCAAACAAAAACGTCTCTGCAACGCCTTCAACCAAAACCACCGTTGATTGCTCGACCTCGGCGTTTTGTTCTGCCTCAGTGCCTGCAGAAAGCTCAAGAACAGGGGAAGCGTCGCTGATCGTCACTTGGGTCAAGCCCAGCTCCTCCATCGCTGATTGCACCGCCAAAGTTGCCACGGCCAAATCGCCCGAAAAAGCAATTGGCTTTATATCGCCATAGCTTTCGGCGATAATCTGCGCATGGTTTTGCGAGGCTAGAGGTGTGCCAGCCAAGCGTTCTTTCCAAGCCTCCATCTCGCCCAAAGGCACGCTGTAATCGGAAAGGGGGTTGGCGCCTGCCTCTTCGCGCAGGGCCATGACACGCTCGCTAAACATTGGCGGATATCCAACATTGGTTGCGACATCGTGGATCGCGGGAACCGCTTCGCCTTGCGTTCGCACAGAGGCGAGACCGGCTAGGATCGCCAAGGGGATTGCCAGCGCGAGAGCCGCCTTCCACCAGCCGCTGCGAGGAGCTTTGAAAAGGGCAGCAATCAAAGCGATTAGCGCGACTAGGCTGGTCACTGCGACCAAAGGCACTCCGGCGCCAAAAATCATCGTCACCAATCCGGTTTGCCAATCAATGAGACCAAATTTTGGGCCAAAGACCGCCACAAGGAACCATGCCACCAATGCCAATGATAGCCACAGCGCAAATTTGGGAAGTTTCAAACGCATTTTAGGCGCTCCTTTGAATTAGTTTGCCCGAGCCGCAACCAAGGCCATAGGGTACAGGCTAGCCGCGTCCGCGATAAGGGGCAACGCCTTGGTCGGGCAGCCATAGCCCTTCGGGTGGCGCGCCGCTTTGCCAGAAAACATCAATCGGAATGCCCCCGCGCGGATACCAATATCCGCCAATTCTAAGCCAGCGGGGCCGCATTTCTTCGTTCAATCGCTGACCGATGCCAACCGTAACATCCTCGTGAAAACCGTTGTGATTGCGAAAACTGCCGAGGAAAAGTTTGAGCGACTTGCTTTCAACAATGGTTTCGCCCGGAGCGTAATCAATGACCAGATGAGCAAAATCGGGTTGGTTTGTGACCGGGCAGAGCGATGTGAACTCAGGCGCGGCAAAGCGCACCAAAAACAGCTCGCCTTTGCGCGGATTGGGAACATAGTCGAGCTCCGCATTCTCAGGAGTATCCGGCAAGGCACTGTCTTGCCCTAGGAATTTTGGCCCTAGGAATTTTGGCCCCAGGGATTTCGAAACACCGTCCTTGCTCGCACCATCGTCACTCATTGACCATCAACCACTTGCCTATCTGCATTTGCGAGCAGCCAAAGGCGCCGCTTCGCTTCAAGCCTCTGCCGCGAAACCGCCCCATGCGCAAGGCGAAGCTTAGTAAGGCACGGTTTTGCAAAGGCCGGGGCTTGGCAGCAGGTCGGTTCACCCTTTATTGAGCGGCCAACCTTATGGATCGCACAATGGCACAACGCCCTCTCTCTAATCGGCTCCTAAGCGAAGCTTGGCTGTGCTTGCAGCGACTGCTCTTCGCGGTGCTGTTTTGCTTTGCTGCGCTGGCGCAAGCGCAAGATGCGAGCGATTTCCAATTGCCAGCAGAAGAGAATCCGCCAGCGGCTAGTAACCCTCAGCCCAATGTTCAGGGTCCGGTTGACATTGACGGACCTGTTCCGATTGGTCCGCGGGTAATCCCTCAGCCATCTACAAGTTCGACCGCGGGAAGCGCTTCGGAACCAGAAGGCGCTGGAATTGCTGATGCCCCGACAAGCAGAACTGAGCAAAGCCCCTCAGCAATTGCGCCGAATTCGCAGATTCGCGCGGCTGAAAGCGGGCAAACCTCTAACCAGCAGGGCAGCGCCCCCACGCAGCAACCATCCACGACGCAACCCCGTGCTTCTGCGCCCACACCCTCACCATCAGCAGATCAAGCATTGCCAGAAGTGTCCGCGACCCGTTTCCGACTGCCAAGCGCCGATGAAACAGCAGCAGCATCTGATGCTGGCGCAGCAGAGACAACAGGCAGACTACCAAATATCGCAGATCCCGGCCCACCGCCCGCTCCGACAGATAGTACAAACTCGTCTCAGCGATGGCTCGTCATCGCAGCCATTGCTGCGGCAGTGCTTGCGCTTATGGCTGCTATTTGGACTCGTTTTGCGAAACGTCGCACCGTCAATGCACCGCTAATCCAGAAGCCAGAGTTGGATGCCGTGATTGAGCTCGAAGATGGCGTCCCGGATGCGAATTCACTGGCAATCGAATTTGAGCCGACCAGTTTTTCACGCAGCATTTTGAACGGGACGGCCACCTATCGGGTCACATTGCGCAACAAGGGAAGTGAAGCACTGATCGGCCTGTCAGTGGAAGGCGACTTAACCTCTGCCAGCAAGGGCAAGACTTTGGCTGAGCAGATTGCAGGGCAAGACAGTCTTTTGACCCAGCTCCATAAAACCGAACGGCTTACGCCGGGGCAAAGCGTCAGTTTCTCAGGAACCGTCCAGTCGGCCATGGCCGATCTCAGCTTCCTAAGGCAGGGCAAAACCGTTGTGCTAATCCCGCTCTTGCGCCTGCGGGCCAGCGCAGAAGGCAGCGCCGCGATTGCCAAAACCTATGTCATTGGCGATGCTGTGAACGGAACAATCGGCAAGCCTCAGCCTTTTCGAATGGATGAAGGGCCGCGCAGCTGGTCACCCTTGGCCTTTCGCGCGGTCGAAGCACCGACCGAAAGCGGCGCTGCGCAATCAGGTTGATAGGCTCGCGCTCGACTAGCTACGATCCGCCCGCTAGGGTTAGCAGACTTATGAATCTCTCGAAATCGACAATTGGCCCCGACAAGTTAGCGGCAAAGCGGCTGCGAAAGCCCCAATGCGATGGGTAAGGCGCATCCAGACAACCTTTCGCCAGCGACCAAGCTCATCACCTCTGGCCGCAGTCCAGAACCAGCCTTGGTCAATCCGCCGGTCTATCGCGCCAGCACGCATCTTTACGCCAATTGCGCCGAGTTAAGAGCGGGCGTTAAAAGCAATCAGGACGGCGATTTTTTCTACGGGCGGCGAGGCGCGCCAACGCAATGGGCGCTGGCAGATGCCATTACTGCGCTGGAACCGGAGGCATTTGGCACAGTGCTCTACCCCAGCGGAGTGGCGGCTCTTGCAGGCGCGCTTTTGACGGTGCTGAGGCCCGGCGATGTCATGCTGGTGACAGACAATGCTTACGATCCAACGCGCTCTATGGCGATGGGATTGCTCAAGCAAATGGGCATTGAGCACCGCTTTTTCGATCCCCTCGATACAACTGAATTTGCGACCAAGTTTTGCAAGCGGACCAAGGCTGTCATGCTGGAATGCCCTGGCAGCCTCACCATGGAAGTCTGCGATATACCAGCGCTCGCCGCCATTGCGCGCGACCACGGCGCGGTTAGCATTGTCGACAACACTTGGGCCACATCTCTGGGATTTGGCGCTTTGGCGCATGGCTGTGACATTGCCGTGCAAGCGCTCACAAAGCATGCTTGCGGGCATAGCGATGTGATGATGGGCGCATGCACTGCGGGAGAGAAATACTACCGCCGCTTGCGCCGCCGCTCTCAGGATTTAGGCCAAGTCGTCTCGCCCGATGATGCGAGCCTTGTTCTAAGAGGCCTTCGGACCATGGCCATCCGGCTTGCACAGGAAAGCGCCAGCGCGCTCAAAATCGCGTCATGGCTGGAGCAGCGCGACGAGATTGCTCATGTGCTTTGCCCCATGTTGGCCAGCGACAGGGGTCATGCTCTGTGGAGCCGGGATTTTACCGGAGGCTGCGGCCTTTTCAGCGTGGTTCTAAAGGCGCGCGATGATGCAGCACGCTGCCGCTTTGTCGATGCGCTTTCGCTGTTTGGGATCGGTTATAGCTGGGGCGGGTTTGAGAGCCTTGCCTTGCCCTTTGATGTTCCGAAGGTAAGGGACGCGATGGCTTGGCCCAAAGCAGATTGGGAGCCAGAAGATCAGTTTGCGGTTCGCCTCTCAATAGGCTTAGAAGACCCAAATGACTTGATCGACGA
>CAZTFZ010000017.1:11771-18750 GCA_964613105.1 uncultured Porphyrobacter sp.
AGTTTGCGGTTCGCCTCTCAATAGGCTTAGAAGACCCAAATGACTTGATCGACGACCTCGCTCAAGCGCTCATAAAAATGGACCATAAATGACCGCAATTACACCCCAAGCATTGGCCGAAGACGCCAATGAGCAGACTGGCGAGGAAGCAATTGATGGCGCTGAAAACGCTATCGAAGGCGGCGCACAAGCGACCACTGACAGCGGAACAAGTGTAAGCGAAGAACCAGCCGGTTTGGCCAATGATGCAGGAGTGCTCGATGATGGCGTTGCTGCTGCTGACGATCTCAAAGATGCTGTCTTCTCGCAAAGCGATGCAGCAGGTTCCTTGGTTGATACGATGGACGCCATGGCGTTGGAGCTAGGCTCCATGCGCTTGTCCGTCTGGGATGCAATCGTGGTCATTGGCATAGCTGCTCTGGTAATCGGAGGCGCTTGGCTGGCCATTCGCCTATGCTCAATGTTCCTGCGGCGCTTCACCGGTTTTGACAGGTCCCAAAGCCTTCTGGCCGAGAAAATCAGCACCATCGTCATTTGGGGTGCGGCCTTTTTCATCGGGATCGACCTGCTGGGGATCGACCTCACAGCGCTGGCGGTGTTCTCTGGCGCATTTGGCTTGGCGATTGGTTTCGGCCTGCAAAAGACCTTCGGTAATCTGATCGCTGGCATAATCTTGTTGATGGATAAATCGATCAAGCCCGGCGATGTTATTGCGGTCACTGATGCCGCGGGCAATGAGAGTTTTGGCCAGATCCGCAAGATCGGCGTTCGCGCAGTCTCTGTGACGACGCGCGACCAGCGTGAATATCTGATTCCCAATGAGAATTTGATGGTCAATCAGGTCGAAAATTGGTCTTATTCATCCAAGAATGTGCGCATGCAAGTGCCGGTCGGGATCAGCTACAATGCTGACCTAAAACTCGCAGAAAAGCTGATGCTAGAGGCCGCTGCCGAATCTGACCGCGTCTTAAACAGCCCTCCGCCAACGATATGGCTTGATGCCTATGGCGACAGCTCGGTGAATTTCGTAATCCATTGCTGGATCCGCGATCCCGAAGAAGGCGTTGGCAACATCCGCTCTCAAGTGCTCAAATCTCTATGGTGGAAGTTGAAAGAGCATGAGATTGAGATACCCTTCCCTCAGCGCGATCTTAACTTACGGGATAGCGATCAGTTTGAGAGGCTGATCGAGGCGCTGACCGCCAATGAAAAGCGCCAATGAAAAGCAGAAGAGCAAATAGCAATTAGGCGATAGCAAACGCCCGCTAATAAAGCCCAGCTACCCTATCGGTTACATCCGCTTGGCAAACAATTCCTGTCACCATTAACACGCATTTTGATTGGCTATCGCATGGATGCTAGCCCATGTGGGAAGCATGGCAGAAGCTGGCACACTCTATCTGGTCGGTGCAGGCCCGGGTGATCCGGAGCTGCTAACCCTGCGCGCAGCGCGCATTTTGGGTGCGGCTCGGTTGATTGTGCATGACGGTTTGGTCGATCCGGCAATACTTGCTTTGGCCCGCGACGATGCAAAGCTGGTGTCCGTTGCCAAGCAACGCGCTCGCCACACCTTGCCGCAAGACGATATCAACGCTCTGCTGGTGACAGAAGCACTGGCGGGTCACGATGTGGTGCGCCTCAAAGGCGGCGACCCCCTGATCTTTGGGCGCGGCGGGGAAGAAGCAGAAGCGGCCAGAGCCTCCGGCGTTACCGTCGAGATCATTCCCGGCATCAGCGCAGCAGGCGGCGCAGCAGCGGCAGCGCAAATTTCTTTAACCCACCGCGATGCGGCCAGCGTCGTCAGCTTCGTCGCGGGCCAATGCAAAGGGCTAGCAGCGCAAAATTGGGCTGGCCTTGCAGGAAAAGACCGCACGCTGGTGATCTATATGGGCGTTGTAACAGCCCCTCAGATTGCCGAAAAGCTAATCGCAGATGGGCTCTCGCCAGATATGCCTGCTGCCGTGGTCGAAAACGCTTCGCGTCCGGCAATGCGCGTGCTGCGCGGATTGCTGGCTGATTTACCCGCCTTGATTGAGCGCGAGGGTGTCAAAAGCCCAGCATTGATCATTATCGGCGAAGTAACAGCGCGCAATGCTATTGACGCAACAAGCACCCCTCTTACAGATGAAGCGCTTGCTCAGCTTGCGCAGGAGAAAACCCAATGAAAATCCTTACCGGCAACGACTTAAAGTCAGGGGCCGTTACCTGGTGGACCGGCAGCGATTGGTCGCTCCACATAGAAGATGCGGTCGACGCAGGCGACGAGGCAGAGGCGATTGCTGCTGCGGAAGAAACAGCACGGCGCGTCAATGTGCCCTATGTGGTCGAGGCTGAGATGGCCGATGGCGCACCGCGCCCAAACCACATCAAAGACCGTATCCGAGCCTTGGGGCCAACTGTGCGCCCCGATCTTACTCTTAAGCCGGCTGATCCCGATGCAACAAAGCGAGTTGTCTAATGTATCAATATGACAGTTATGACCAAGCCATGGTCGATGCCCGCGTCGAGGAATTCCGCGACGCAGCCAAGCGCCGCCTCGAAGGCAAATTGACAGAAGACCAGTTTAAGCCGCTAAGGCTGATGAACGGTCTCTATCTGCAATTGCACGCCTATATGCTGCGCGTGGCCGTGCCCTATGGCACGCTGAACTCTGGCCAAATGCATGTGCTGGCTGACATCGCGGATAAATATGACCGTGGTTATGGCCATTTCACGACGCGTCAAAACATCCAGTACAATTGGATCAAGCTTGAGGAAGCGGGCGATTTGCTCGCCGATCTTGCCAAGGTGGAAATGCACGCCATCCAAACCAGCGGCAATTGCATTCGCAACATCAGCTCTGATCACTTTGCGGGCGCTGCCCATGACGAATTGGTCGATCCGCGCCCCTATGCGGAAATCCTGCGCCAATGGTCGAGCTTCCATCCAGAATTTAGCTATCTGCCGCGCAAGTTCAAAATCGCGGTAATCGCTAGCGACACTGACAGGGCTGCCATGCGATTGCATGATATTGGCATCCAGATCGTCAAGAAAGACGGCGAATTGGGCGCTGCCTTCTATGTCGGCGGCGGCATGGGCCGAACGCCGATGATCGCGCCCTGCATTCGCGATTTTGTGCCGCTCGACCAGCTGGTCACTTATTCTGAGGCCTGCCTGCGGGTCTACAATCGTTATGGTCGGCGCGACAACAAATATAAGGCGCGCATCAAGATCCTTGTCCACGAGCTGGGCAAAGAGGAATATACGCGCCAAGTCGAGGAAGAGTTTGCGCATATGCTCGATTCTGGCGTTGAACCGCCTTTGGCTGAGCTAGAGCGGATCAAGACCTTCTTTGCTGATCCTGCTTTTGCCGACAGCGCAAAGACGCTCGATCGCACTGACCCTGACTTTGCGCTCTGGGTCGATCGCAACACGCATCGGCACAAGCACGACAGCTATGTCTCGGCTGTAATCAGCCTCAAGCCAGTTGGCGGCATTCCCGGCGATGCAACGGCTGAGCAAATGCATTTAATGGCTGACTTGGCCAAGAAATACAGCTTTGACGAGATGCGAGTGATGCACACGCAAAACATCGTTTTGCCGCACGTCGCCATTGCCGATTTGCACGCGCTTTGGACCGCTCTTGATGCAGCAGGTCTTGGCACGCCCAATCTCGACCAAGTGGGCGATATCATCGCTTGCCCCGGCCTTGACTATTGCAGCCTTGCCAATGCTCGCTCGATCCCGCTCGCACAGAAAATATCAGAGCGGTTTGCCGAAAATGGCAAGCAAGACACTTTGGGCGATTTAAAGCTCAAAATCTCTGGCTGTATCAACGCTTGCGGGCATCACCATGCCGGCCACATCGGCATTTTGGGTGTCGATAAGAAGGGGGTTGAAAACTATCAGCTCTCGCTTGGCGGCAGCGAGGCTGAGGACACGGCACTGGCAAAGATCACAGGTCGCGGCTTTGACGAAGCCGGAGTGATTGACGCGGTCGACACTGTCACTGACCTCTATTTGGCCGAACGCGAAGAAGGCGAGCGTTTCCTCGACACTTATCGCCGAATCGGCATGACCCCCTTTAAGGAGGCGCTTTATGACTAAGCCATCAAGCAATCTGCTGCGTTTTCGCGAAGACACTCAGGCCGACCATACGGCGGTTAGCTTCGGTGATTTCTCAGAGCAATCGAACGCCAGCGCTGTGCGCATTGAACCGGGCGATGATGTTCGCGAACTGTTACCCCAACTGGAACAATTGGCGCTGGTCGAGGTCAGCTTTCCTGTCTTCGGCGATGGCCGAGGCTATTCATCTGCGCGCATATTGCGCGAGGCCGGTTATACGGGCGAATTGCGCGCCGTTGGCGATGTTCTGGTCGATCAAATCGCCTATCTAAAGCGCTGCGGTTTCGATGCGTTTGACCCTGACCAACCGCTCGATTCTGGCGATGTTGAGGCCGCTCTTTCGCGCTTTCCCGAAGTCTATCAAGCAGCAGCCGATGGCGCTCGCTTTATCGGAAAGCTTCGTCATGGGTGAAAGAGCCATAGGGGCTGAACGTCAGATCGACAGGCTCGACACGCAGCCGCGCTTTTCAGAGCATGATGCTGTGCGTCTCAACCGCTTGTTTCGCGGTTCTGACACGGCTGAATTGCTGCGCTCTGTCATCAAAGACAGTCTGGCAGGCGATCTCGCTATCGTCTCCAGCTTCGGCGCTGAAAGCGCGGTCTTGCTCCATTTGGTCGCGCAAGTTGACCCCGCAATCCCTGTGCTGTTCCTCGATACGGGCAAGCACTTCCCCGAAACGCTTGCCTATCGCGACGAGTTGGTGGCAAAAATTGGTCTCACCAATCTGGTCATTTTGACGCCCGAGGATGCGGAAGTCGAAAGCAAGGATGAAAGCGGGCTGCGTTGGTCTTACGATCCTGATGGCTGCTGCGAGATCCGCAAGGTTAAGCCGCTGGCCAAGGCGATGGCGCAATATGACGCCAGCTTTACCGGCCGCAAATCCTTCCAAAGCGAAACCCGCGCCAATTTGCCCCGCTTTGAAGTCGACACGAGCGACGAACAGGGCAGGCTCAAGATCAATCCGCTGATTGATTGGGACGCGCAGCAGATCAAAGCCTATTTTGAAGAGCATGATTTGCCGCGCCACCCGCTGATCGCGCAAGGCTATCCCTCGATTGGTTGCAGCCCCTGCACCAGCCAAGTGGCAGAAGGCGAAGACCCTCGCTCTGGCCGTTGGAAGGGCTGGGACAAGGTCGAATGCGGCATCCACGAGACAGGCGAAGATGGCGGCAAAGGCGATGGTCAGGACGGCGGCGATAGCACCGATCTACCGCCAGGCTATGAGCCGTTCCTGTAAGCTTGCCTTACCAAAGCCCGCGCTGCTGCTAGAGCCAGTCAGCCTGCCTGTACCATTCAGCAGTCTGAGCAAGGCCTTCTTCGCTCGAAATCTGCGGGGCCCAAAGCGGTTTTGGAACAGCATGGCTCGAACGCGCCACCCAATTGGGATGGCACATATAGCCGACCCTATCTGCGGTTAGCTTAGCCCTATCGCCGCGCACTACGCGGTCAAGCCCGGCTGCGAATGACAAAAGCCATTGCGGCAGGCTGGGCGCATAAACGCGGCGCCCCACGCTCTCACCTATGGCCTGCGCCATTTCCTGATGGCTCCACCCACCTATCCGGCCATCGTCAGGCTCAAACAGTTTTTTGCGGCATAGGGCTGGCTGGGCATCGACCAATTGCACCAATAGATCAGCAAGATCAGCAACGTGAATAAGCGAAGTCGCTCCGCGCGGCGGCAGCGGAATGAAACCCCATTTAGCGCTCCGAAACAGTTCAAACATTTCAGTATCACGCGGGCCATAGACAGCAGGCGGCCTGACAATCGTCCAATCAAGCTGGCTCGCGCGAACCAGCTTCTCTGCTGCCAGTTTTGACGCTCCATAAGCGGACAATTGCGGCTCGCGAGCGGCCAGCGATGAAACCACCACCAGCCGCTTCACTTTCGCCTTTTCGCAAGCTGCAATAACATTGGCCGTGCCAGCGACATTGACCGCTTCAAATTGCTCTGGGTCGGGCGTGTGCGTAAGCCCAGCAATATGGATCACCGCGCTTGTGCCGCCGACAAGCGCAGCCAAAGCGGCCTCATCTGCCAATGTGCCTGAGACCCAGTGGACGCTGTTGTCAGAGGCTTGGCTGCGGCGGGTAAGAGCGCGGACCTGCGTGCCGCTTGCTTGCAATTTTTCCAGCACCATTTGGCCGACAAATCCGGTCGCGCCAGTAATCGCCAGTGGGACTGCCAGTGTCACGCGAGCACCATATGATCGCGGTGCACGACTGCTGCGCGCGGCGCATGGCCCAAAACCTTCGCTTGCTCATTAGCCCGAAGGCCCGCAATTCTGCGGCAACTGACCGCATCATACTCGCTGAGACCCTGCGCCAGCCGAGTGCCATCAGCGCTTTCAATCGTCACAAGGTCACCGCGTGCAAAAGCGCCCTCGACCGCTGTGATGCCCACCGCCAACACGCTCGCTTGCCCGCCCCGCAAGGCCTCAGCGCAGCCAGCATCCACCGTGAGCGCACCCGATGGCGCTAAGCGCCCGCTTAGCCACGCTTTGCGCGCATCGCCTGCCTCGCCAGAATGGCGCGCAGCAAACAATGTCCCCCGGCCCGTTTTGCGCATGTGAGCTATGGGCGCATCATCCCTGCCATTGATGATTGCCAAGGCAATGCCTGCGCCTTGTGCAATCTGAGCAGCCTCCAACTTGGCCGCCATACCGCCTGTACCAAGGCCAGAGGCAGAGACGCGCGTTGCCATCGCCTTCACATCATCATCGACCATCTCAACACAATCGATCAATTGCGCGCCTGCATCCTCGGGCGAGCGGTCGAACAAGCCATCAACGTCAGACAAGAGCAGGACAGCGTCAGCCTTCGCCGATTGCGCCACCCGCGCTGCCAAGCGGTCATTATCGCCAAAGCGGATTTCCTCGG
>CAZTFZ010000018.1:0-18639 GCA_964613105.1 uncultured Porphyrobacter sp.
CAAACTCTCGAGGACTGCGTGGTGCAGCACGCAGTCTGCGGCGAACCAGTCTCGCGCCCATTTTCCCTGTTAAGCAGGGATTCTGCAGGGAATTTTGCTTTCTTGGGAGCATATCGAGTTTGCTGAACCACCGTATTCTGCGGGTCACAGAGAAGTTTTCCCTAAAAATGGAACAGGGAATTTGATTCTAAAAGCAGGGAAGAATTGATCGCAGTGCAGGCACTGTTGTACTGTTTCTGCAAATGGCAAATACCGACTTCTCTCATCTGTTCGCACAGCCCTACATTTTGGTTGATACGATAGCCAAAGGCTACAAAGTGACGGATGAGAGTTGGCTGGCAACTATCGAGTTGATTGAACCAAGGCTTCTCAGCCAATCAGATATGGCAGACTTACGCTGGGTGCTCGATCATACAATTGAACGGCGCGGCGGTAAGTCGATCAAGTCAGTTGCGGAACAATTGATTGCTCGGCTCAAACAGATTGTTCGAACCGATGTTCCACAGCCATTTCTGGAAGGCCTGATCGAACGCCTGGATAGCGGCAAGAAATACACTCGCCGCGATAGTGACCGAGAATACGGTCGGCTCTTTTGGCGTGAAGACCGCGATCGCATGATCGTGTATTTGTATGACTACATTTACGATGCACTAATTGATGGTGCGACCGAGGTTCACCATGAAATTTTCGGAGCATTTCCAGTTCCGCGTGACTCTGAAAGCCGCAGCGAGAAGGCATTGGCCGTTCTTGATAACCTACTCACCAATCGTTCAATCTACGACCCGCCCGCAAGGAGTACCTTACTCAAAATCGTTACTGAAGATCCAAACCGGAAAAGACGCCCGAGAACGTAAGTCATAATGGCTGGGAACTGTATTATATGACCGCTCCAACTTCTTAAGGAGCACGTCATGACCAACCCTACTCACCCTAAAATCGACCTTGTTCAAACATCATCGCTGAAGCCCAACCCGCGCAATGCGCGCACGCATACCGACAAACAGATTAGTCAGATCGCGGCGAGTATTGATCAATTTGGCTGGTTGGTGCCGATCATTGTTGACGATGAGAATATGATTGCAGCCGGCCACGGCCGCTGGCTTGCGGCGAAGTCTAAGAAGCTCAAAGAAGTCCCGGTCATCCGCGCGAAGTTTCTGACAGATGCTGATCGCCGCGCTTTTGCTTTGGCTGAGAACCGCATTGCGGATCTGAGCGGTTGGGATGATAAATTGCTGGCCGACGAGCTCAGCATTCTATTTGAAGACGGTTATAATCTCGACATCACGGGATTCAGCACCAGCGATCTGGATTTCTCTGTCCCTGACGTACCCATGGCCGAAGAACCGGAAAAGGTTGAGCTGCCTGATCCTGCAGCAAAGACTGTCTGCCGCGAAGGCGACCTTTGGCGCATCGGGCCGCACCGCCTGATTTGCGGTGATGCGCGCAAAGCCGAAGTTTGGGAAGCGCTGCTGGGTGATGACAAAGCCAGCCTCGTCTTTGCGGACGTTCCATACAACGTTCCAATTGATGGGTTTGTCTCAGGCAATGGCAAGCATAAGCACCGTGAGTTCGTCATGGGTGCAGACGAAATGTCGCCGCCCGAGTTTACAGCATTCCTGCGGTCCATCTTCCGCAACTGCGTTCGCTTCTCCCAAAGCGGCTCCATCCATTATCACTGTATGGACTGGCGGCACACGCGCGAATTGCTGGATGCAGCAGACGGTGTCTATTCTGAGCACAAGCAGCTGGTGGTGTGGAATAAGCAAGTTGGCGCGCTTGGTGCCTTTTACCGAAGCCAACATGAGCTCATCTTTGTATTCAAGTCCGGCAAGGGCAAGCACATCAATAATTTTGGTTTGGGCGAGACCGGCCGCTACCGCACCAATGTCGTCAATTACCCTGGTGCAAACACGTTTCGCAAAGGCCGTGATGCTGATCTTGCTGCGCACAGCACGGTAAAGCCAACTGCGCTTGTTGCAGACTTTATCCTAGATTGCTCAAACCGCGGCGATGTAATTGTGGACCCGTGTCTCGGTTCTGGCACCTCGTTATTGGCTGCTCACAAAACCTCCCGCCGCGGCGCAGGGATCGAGCTTGATCCTGGCTATGCTGACACAGCGCTCAAACGTCTCATGGCTTCATCTGAACTTGATGCTGTTTTGGACAGCGACGGCCGCAGCTTTGATGAGGTCGCAGCTGAGCGCCTCCAAGAAAGCGAGGGCTAAGCTATGTCTGACGATCATGAAGGCGGCGGTTACGGCAAGCCTCCCAAGAAGTATCAGTTCCAGAAGGGCCAATCTGGCAATCCCAAGGGGCGCAAGAAGGGCGCTCGCGGTCTAAAGACGGACCTGCAAGCTGAATTGGTCTCGACCATGACCATCCAGATGAACGGTAAACAGGTCACTGCAACTAAGCAGCGTCTTATGCTCAAGACGCTAACCGCTCGCGCAGCGGCCGGCGATACCCGTGCCGCTGAGAAGCTGGTCGACATCATTGCCAAAATTGTCGGCGTTGAAGACCGCAACGCAGATAACAAGCGCCTGTCACCGCAAGACGATGCGTTGCTGGAGCAGTTCTTGGATACGCGAGCCGGGCAGCCAAACATCGCCGATCCCGAGGATGAGGATGAGGATGACAGCGATCTGGATGACGACGAAGGCGATGCTGCAAATGATGCGGAGAACGACAATGACGACTAGGTCATTCGAACCGCAAGACCCAGCGGCATTCTTGCGCGCACTGCGCCGCCAGGACTTCATCGCCTTTCTTCAAAAGGCATGGCCCCATGTGACTGCAGGCGAGCTCATCGATTGGAACTGGCACCTTGATGCGATCGCATATGAGCTGAGCCGCGTGCATAGCGGCGATAGCAAGCGTCTCATCGTCAACCTGCCTCCGCGCAATGGTAAGTCCAAGCTCATTTCAGTTATCTGGGTTGCGTATATGCTGGGCATCAACCCTTCCCTCAACTTTGTGTGCGTGAGCTATTCAGGAGAGCTTTCAGGCAAGTTAGCGCGTGATTGCCTCTCGATCATGCAGGCAAGCTGGTACAAAGAACTGTTTCCTAAAACAGTAATCTCCAAGCGCCGCTCTGCAAGTCTCGATTTTGAAACCTCGCGTGGCGGCGGCCGGCTTGCGACATCCATTACCGGCACGCTGACGGGGCGCGGCGGTGATATCATTATCCTCGATGATGTTATCAAGCCCGATGAGGCAAACTCCGAGACCACGCGCAACAATGTCAATGAATGGTTCCGCTCGACCCTTGCCTCGCGGCTCAATGATAAGTCTTCCGGCGCAATCCTTTGCGTGATGCAGCGCCTTCATGAGTTTGATCTGTGCGGAATGCTGCTTGAAGCAGGAGGATGGAACCACCTGTCTCTGCCTGCCATTGCGCCGGAGGCTACTAACATAAAGCTGACGCTCGGGCTTATCTATCACCGAGAAGAGGGCGAAATCCTGCATCCGGCCCGCGAAAACCAGGCAGTGCTCGACGAGCTCAAAGCATCGATGGGATTAGGCGCCTTTGCTGCGCAATATCAGCAAGAGCCATCGCCCGCTGACGGCATTCTATTCCAAGCAGATTGGTTTAAAGAATATGGCTCCGATTTTGACCGTTCGGGCTACGGGGACATTATCCAATCCTGGGATACCGCCATCAAAACCGGCGATGGTCATGATTACTCCGTTTGTATCAAGGCCATCTTGCGCGGCTCCGACATATTCATCATCGATGTCTGGCGCGGCAAACTGGAGTTTCCTGATCTCCTGCGCAAGTGCATCGAGCTGGCTCAGCTTCACCGCACCGACACGCTAATGATCGAGGATAAAGCCTCAGGACAGCAGCTCATTCAGGCGCTCCGCATGGCAGATGAACGCGGCGTCCCTCGTCCCCTTGCCCGTACACCCGACACTGACAAAATCACGCGCGCAGCTGGCATCACCAGCATAGTCGAAGCCGGGCAAGTATTCTTGCCTCAAGAAGCCAGCTGGCTTTCTGACTTCCGCTCAGAGCTCTTGTCATTTCCCAATGGCAAGCATGATGACCAAGTCGATGCATTCTCGCAGCTTCTGGGCTGGATCCGGCGTCAATTTACTTACCTCGAGCCGCTCGGTTCACCGCCGGAAGTCCCGGGAATAACGCATCCCTGGACTGATTACGAAGAAGGCGATGATGACGATCCACATTTGATGAACCTGCTAGATGAAGGTGATGTGTATTCATAAATATCTAAAAAAGAGGCCGAAACGATTCCACCAGAACCGGACCGTCTCGTGGCTGAAGTCGAGGCCGTATTTGGACAACAGATCTTCGACGTTGCGCAGGCTTAATGGGTAACGGACGTACAACATAACTGCCATCCGAATGACTTCAGGAGAAGAGTCGAAACGGTGGTACGGACCGGCAGGTTTCTTACGTCTGGGCATGGTCCCTTGTCCGTCGTCAGATAATTTGTACTCTCTAGACCCATCCAACAGCCTCAACCCTCAGCTAGGTAGAATGCTCTGACAATTCCCATCGAAGAAATTGTGTTCTAGATTGTTCACGAACAAGGGAGAAACCGTTTGCAACCGAATGATCACCCGCTGCGGCAATGGGCCGTTGATGAAATGCATTTGCGCAGATTTACCCCTGTGCCTGCTCGCTGTGAGATTCGTCAGGCAGTCCGCTTGTTAAGTAAAGAAGAACGTGGTCAGGAAGATGATTACCTAATCGGCGATCAACCCGCTTTCGACACCTGGAAATTGGAAAAGCGGCGTGCATCTGGCCGTAACAAATCAGGTTTGCATCTTCTTTGGGAACGCCATTCAGAAGCGAGCACAATCACACTCATCATTCCCGATGGCCATACAGAAGAGGAATGCGCACCCTATATCCGATGGATGGAAGGTTGGTGCGGCGCGGTCATTCGGGCAACACGGATATTCGTCATTTCTGAGGATGATAATGTTGATCCGTTGATCAAAGAGCATGGAATGGACGCACATGAATTGGTCTGTTCTGACATCAACGGCTCGATGCGGGTCTGGTCAGATTTTGGCATTCGTAGTGATGGTTATGGCCGCTTGCTTGCAACCTGCGGTGACATATCGGATTCTGAGCGTGGGCGGGTTGTTCAGCGTATGCAGGAGCTCGGCAATTACCGAAATTTGGCTTTGCTTGGCCTGCCATTGGTTCAGAAATACGGCCCTCAGATTGATGCGTTGGAGCAAGCATTATCGAGCCATGCCAAGAAAGTTGCGCTCGCAGCGGACGGTGAAAAAGACGATGATTTGCTTCAAGAATTGATCGAAATATCGTCAAAGCTGGAGGTGATTAGATCGGAAACCGGTTTCAGGCTTAGCGCTACATCAGCTTATGCTAGTGTTGCCGCTGATAGGTTAGAGACCTTGAGAGTTTCGCCCGTTTCCGACCTTCAAACCTTAACTGAGTTCACAGAACGCCGATTGGTTCCCGCTGCGAGAACATGCTCGGTTTTCACCGAGAGGCTAGCACGCATCGCAGAACGCATTTCCCGAGTCATGCACACGTTGGATGTGCGCGTTGATACGCGGATTAAGGCGCAAAACCTGCTTCTTACTAAGAGCATGGAGCGCTCCATTCAGCTGCAGTTGCGCCTGCAAAGTCTGGTCGAAGGTTTATCTGTTATCGCAGCAGCCTATTATTTAGTTGGGCTAATTGCATTTATAGTCGAAGGCAGCATTGCCTGGCCGAATGGCTCGCAAACTGAGATCATCGTTGCAGCGGTTACTTTACCAGCAATTCTCTTAATCTACGGCTTTGTTCATCGGACCAAAGGCGCTGTGCTCAAAAGTACGGATGTTGATACGAAATAAGTCACTACTTTATCCGCGATCACAGGCGTCCCCCTTTTCATTTTCCCTTGAGTCGGCTATTATGAAAACAAGATTGGTAGAAGAACAACAAAAACGGGAGTTAATATGAAACGCATTACGGCAACGGCGAGTGTAACTGCACTAGCAATGTTCGCATCTGCATGTTCTGGCAGCGAATCCACACCCGCAGAATCAGCAGAACCTGAGGTTGTTGAGGCGGCAGAAGAAGAAACACCTGTAGAAGGCGCTGAACCAGAAGCAACCGAAGAAACGGCAGAAGCCACTGATGCGGCTGCCGATGGCGATATGATGGCAACCAAAGACGGTGTAGCGTTTGCTAGCCTGACGGGTGATGCGGAGAAGGGCAGAATTGTGTTTGCTCAGTGCAAAAGTTGCCATGCGGTCGAAGAAGGGGTCAATAAAACTGGTCCATCATTGGCAGGCATTGTTGGCCGTACAGCGGGCACTATCGAAGGCTATAACTATTCACCTGCGAATGCGAGCAGCGGCATCACTTGGACAGAAGAACAGCTTTATGTCTATCTCGAAGATCCGCAGCGCGTCGTGCCAAAAACCAAGATGATTTATCCTGGTCAGCGCGATGCACAAAAACGCGCAGACGTGATAGCATATCTTAAAAACCCGACCTGATCACTCGATCTATTGGTTAGAATAAGGGGGCTGGGTTTTCTCAGCCCCTTTTCTTTTGCCTAGTGCCTTGGGTCAGATCATCTTTGGGTTAAAATAAGACTGCTAGCCAAACCTACTTAGCCATCTGCCTGATCCGATCGGCCATCAAGTGCCCATTGCCATAACGCCGAATCACGGAATGGCACCGCAAGAAATATATGTTCGAGCGCGGCTAGTAGGCATAGGCAGGACAAAAGAGCGTTCTGCACCGATCCGGCGGAGCTCGCAGCAAATGATGCCGCGATTCCAAAATACAGCGCCAAACAGCCAATCGCTGCAATGCTAAAGGGTAAGGCCGGGCGAAGGCGTTTCGGACCAAAATAGCTCTTCAAATATTCTAAGTGCTTTGGCAGCAGCTCATCGCTCATATTGGGTACGCCCCAATAGATATTGAGCTTGGAGGAAAGCCGGAAAATCAGCAGTAGCGCAAAAGTGTAAGCGCCCGTCTGATTGCCCGTAAAAGCGCCCAGAGACAGCAGTAGCGCCGCTGTCATGAACAAGGCAATTTCATGATGGATCAGCGCCATTGTAGCCGCGGAAAAACGCTCCCACCCTATAGCATCAGGCGGGCATGGTGCACGGTGCGATCCAGCAACTGCGCCCGTTAGGAAGCTAATTTCGTGCCAGCTCCAAATCATCAATCCGCCAAGGAATGAAAGGTAAATCGCCCAGTCCGTATTTGACGTGCTGGTCAGCACTATCAGTGACAATCCGCCGATAGCGCACACACCTGCTATGATCAGAGCGCGTCCCAGCGATTGGCGCAGCCGGTGATTGAGCATGGCCACAAGGCCTGTGCTAACGAACCACAGCGCGATCACGACCGCAAATGGGACACCAAGATCAGCCATCCCCTCCATTCAGGAATTCGCGCCCTCAAGCAAATCGGCAAAAGCCGCGCTATGATCCGCGCCATATCCGTGAATTTCTGCTGCCTCACCCGTTTCCGGATCGAGCAGTGACAATGCACCATTATCCCAAAGGGTCAGGGTAAAGGGCGGCTCTGACCCAATGCCTTTGGCCCCGCGCTGTTTGGCCAGTCGGCGCAAGGTTGCGCGGGTGAAGCCTTCCTCGCCGTAACCAATGACTTTGACCGTTTCACCGCTTTCCGCGTCGGAAACCACAACTGCGCCATCCTCGCGGTCAGTAAAGTGCAAATTGCGCTGCTCAGCCGGCACAACATTCGCAGCGGCGCGCGACAATTCAGGATTACCTTCTTGTGGCATCAGGCCCGATGTTACTGCGCCAGTAAGGCCCAACACCACAAGCAAAAGTAAGCCCGCGGCAATCAATGCCTCTTTAGGAATGGTCGGGTCATGATCATGCGCGTGGCTCATGCAGGAAGCCCCTCCACATTGGTTTGCGCGGGGGCATTTTGAGCTTGTGCGATTGGCTGAAGTGCACTTGTAGCTTTGAACAGCATTTCGCCCACTTTTTCTGCTTCATCAATAGCTCGCAACATTGGCTGCGGGCGAACAATGCGCAGCGAACGCGCATGCGGCCAGAGCATAATATAGCCCATGCTCGGCATACCTTTCAGCGTCATGACAATGCTGCCGGTGCTGCCAGAAAGCAGTTTGAGATTGGCGCTTTCAATTTCGCTCAACGGGATATTGATGCATTTGTTGAGGGCCACACCAATGCGCAGCACGATGCGCTTGTTTGTCAGCGTGTAGACGGTCGTGCGGCCAACACCATAAGCAAACAATGCGCTCAAACCGGTTACCGCCAATGCGAATACAGCCATCGCGGCAGCCGTGCCAAGATCACCGCGCATCACTGCAACAGCTGCGATTACCGCGAAATAAAGCAAAGCGATGCGGATATGCAGAGCAGAAGCAATCAGACGTTTCCAATCGGGCGCGCCCTGCCAAATAATGTGCTCACCTTCGGGCAAAGCCTCTGGTAAACCGCGCGTCGGCTCATGATCATATTCGCTCATGCAACCGGCTCCTGACGCTCACGATTGGCGTAAAGATAGCCGCCGCCAAAATAAGCGACCACGCGTTCTTCTTCGTAAAAGGTGATCTCGTCCTTTTTGGCCGGAACAGGCGCTGAGGCAAAATCCTTCGCGTTCAAGGCGTCGCACATAACCATGCCCTTGCGTCCTTTAACAAGCGACATACCCATCGGCACGAGCACTTTCTTTTTTCCTGTATCCACTTCGAGATAGCGAATGACATGCTCCGCGCGGTCCACCCAAATATCGGTGACTGTGCCAGCTTCTTCACCATCTGCTGCGATGACTTTCATACCGCGCGGATCATCGTCCTTCTTATGAACGGTGATGCTTGGGACGGTCCCAATCGGAACGATACGCGGGTGGCCTTCTGCATCCAGATCAGCGTGTTTCGCCCGGTCCGCCCATGCGGCTGGACCGATACCATCTTCTAAGGGATTACCGGTAGGATAATAAGGTGCCCCCGGAGAACGGAACGTGCGTTTACCCGCAACGTCGACCTTCTCGCGACCCTTGGTCGGTGTGCTGACAGAATCGCGGCCAAATGGCATTTGGAACGTTTTCGGTGATGCCTGAGAAAAGCTGCCACCAGGAGTATCAACACGGCCTGTGACTTCATCTTCGAGCGGATAGCCTTCACGGCGATCTTCGCGGCGCAAGTAGAATACGAGAACGATGAAGAATAACACGAAGGCAAGGAACACCAACTCTGTCACGTCGAGCGTGCCTACGATTTTAATATCATCCATTGCATATTCTCCTACTTATCATTGCCGGCGATCACGTCGGAAATTCTGTCAAATCCATTGCGCTGCTTCGCTGATCTCTGATGGATTTAAGGCCAACCATCTGGCCGACAATTGGCCCCAAAACCAAAAGCGTCACCAGCAGTAAAATTACCTCAATGGCATAGACCATTCCGTATCCGGTCGCCCGGTCCGCCAGTGTGCTGCCCAGCGCATTGCTCATCGCGACTTGCGTCACGCCGTCGCGAATAAGACCGCCCAGCGCGATACCCAAACCTGCTGCCGTTGCCTGAACTGCTCCCCATGCGCCCAAAGCCATTCCCGCAGCGCCGCCTTTCGCAAGGTCCATCGCAGCTATCATTGTCCCAACCGAAAACAGCCCTGTGCCAAACCCAATTGCGCCAGCTCCTAAAAACAAGAGAGGCCCCGATTGTAACGGTGCAGCGAACAGGGACATCAAGAAGGCAATCACGCCCACCACTGCTCCAAGACCAGCAAGTCGCAATGGGTCAGAACCGGATGGCAGTCGTTTTGCGCAAAAACCAAATGCTATCAGCGCACCCAATGCCCATGCTCCTGTAAGACTGGTGGTTGATCCTACAGACAGCCCAAGAATTTCGCCGCCATACGGCTCAAGTAAAGCATCCTGCATCGCAAAGGCCATTGCGCCCACGCCTATCGCAAGCAGCAACCGCTTGGCATTAGGTTGATCGATGAAAACGGACCACATGGCCGAAAACGAAGGAGGAGGCGTCTTTGTTTTGGCAAAGGCGGCATTGCGTGCCTCTTGCTTCCACAGCGCTAAAATATTGAGAACTATTGTCAAAATCGCGGCGCCTTGAATAACTTGGATCAGCCGAGTTGCGGAGAAATCAAGCAGCAAATTTCCAATGGTAAAGGCCGCCAGCATCATGCCAACCAATTGCATCACATAGAGCAAAGCCACGACGCTGGGCCGCTTGTCCTCAGGCGCAAGATCGGTGGCAAGGGCCAAACCTGCGGTTTGGGTGACATGCATGCCTGCGCCGGTCAGCAAGAACGCCAAGCATCCTGCGATAAGGCCCCACACAAAAGTGTCGGGACGGGTCATCAGCACCAGCGAAAACGGCATAATCGCCAGCCCGCCAAACTGCGCCATAGTTCCAAACCAAATATACGGCACCCGCCGCCAACCCAGCACCGATTTGTGCGTGTCGCTGCGATAGCCGATCAATGCCCGAAACGGCGCAATCAGCAGCGGGATCGCAATCATCAAGGCAACAATCCATGTTGGTGTATTCAACTCAACAACCATCACTCGGTTGAGCGTTCCATTAAGCAGAACTGCCGCTGTGCCAACGCTCACTTGAAACAAAGCTAGGCGCAAAATGCGTGACAGAGGCAAGCTGTGGCTAGCCGCTTCGGCGAATGGTAAGAAGCGCGTGCCCAAACTCTGCCAGAAGTTCACAGGTGATGGCTGCTGGCTCATGCAGCTACCGCCAATTGCGCATCCGATTGCAGCCGCGCTATGCGCAGCTTCCAGAGGAATTGCACCGCGTTGATTATGTATGAGACATAGGCTGCCAGTGCGACATAGATTTGTTGATGCGCGCTTCCCCAATCGTTGAACAGCATTATTAAATAGGCGGTGTGCAGCGCCAGAACGGCCATGCTGAACACATCTTCCCAAAAGAACGATTTCACAAAGAGCCATTCGCCAAAGACGATCTTCTCCCAGACTGAACCCGTTACCATAATCGCATAAAGCGCAGCCGTTTTTAGGACGATTGAGAATTCTGCCGCAGATTCGCCTTCGCCGCTGATCAGAAAACGCATCACCAAAACGAGGCTAATTGCGAAAATAATGAACTGTACCGGAGCAAGAATGCCCTGGATTAAAGTCCAAACCGACTCGTCACGGCGCTTACGCTGCTCTGACGTATAAAGCGGTTGCCCAGCACCAAACCCAAGCTTTCCTGCAGGTTTTTGGGGTTTTTGTGCCGAATTATTGGATCGTTCAGCAGACAGTTTAAACTCTCCCCATAATGAAAAACCAAACTATGAACTTACAGTAGCAAGTGTCAAGTTTTTTGGACATCTTGTTCTATCGTCAAAATTGGATTGCAAAACTGCAAGGTTTCACATACCCTCCGCCAAAATGTGAAAAGAAAAAACGCACTTGGACGACGTTATGTCACGCCGACCAGACCTCAGGGAGAGTCTGAATATGGCTTCGGATTTTGGGAATTCGGAACTTCGCTCGAAGTTCGATAATCGGCGCGACAATCGGCACTCTGGCCTTAAGGGCGATAAGCCGCTTGATACAGATGAGCAGCAAGCGGCCTACGAATTTGTAGACGATCCAAGAGTTCGGGCCAACCTATCTACGTTGATCGAAAATCTTGTCATACCGAAGCTAATTGCCGACAGAGACAATCCTGCAAACAGGCTTAGCGAGCAAGGTCTCGCAGAAATCGTAGGCACCAATCGGAAACGTCCTATCACCAATGAAGACATAGCGACTTTCACTGATCTGACAATCCGGGCAGAGGCTTCGTCTTTGCTTGATTTTGTCGACAATTGCTTGGCCACAGGCAATTCGGTTGAATCGGTTTATGTGAACTTGCTCGCACCGGCTGCACGCAAACTTGGTGTCTTTTGGGAAGAGGATAGCGAAGACTTTGTTGAAGTCACAATGGGGCTTTGGCGCATTCAAGAAGTGCTGCACGAACTAGCTTTGCGTGTTCCGCCACATTCGCGAAGCGGTCACGGGCGACGCTCAGCATTGTTTTCGACAATGCCAGGCGAACAACATAGCCTGGGGACATTGATGATCTCAGAATGCTTTCAACGTGCTGGTTGGGATACAGACGTTCTCATGGAACCCACTCAAGCTGAACTCATGGACATGCTTGCTCAAAGGCCATTCGATCTAATCGGCTTAACTATAAGCAATGACTGCTCTCAAAACATGCTTTGCGGACTGATCAAATCTATCCGGTCGGTTTCCAGCAATCAGCAAATTCGAGTGATGATCGGCGGGCGCTTCGTTAATGAAAACCCTAGTTTGATCGATGAATGCAGCGCAGATGGCACGGCCATTGACGCAACGACAGCAATTGACGTCGCAGACAAGCTGGTTCCTACTTCTACAAACGCGAATACCCCGCGAGCATAGGCAGCTTAGAAATGGATTATGATACATCCGAAGCGCAGCGGATACCTTTTGGTGATTCCGAATCAATGTTTGACGGTTTCAGCAAGGATGATTTGATAGAACTCGCCTATTGTTCTGGTGATTTTCTACTTGCAATCGACGAAAGCAATATCATCCGTGATGTCGCTATCAATAGCAAGGAAAGCCAATTGGCGAGCCATTGGATCGGCAGGAAATGGGTCGATACAGTCACAATTGAAAGCCAGCCGAAAGTCTCGCAAATGCTGGATTGCAACGGCGGTCCAGAAACCAGTTGGCGGCAGGTAAACCACCACCAAGATGGTGATGACATTCCTGTCAAATACCGACTAATTCGGCCAAGAAATGGCCCTTGGACAATCGCCGTCGGGCGGGATTTACGGACCATTTCAATGCTCCAGCAAAGATTGCTAAAAACTCAGCAATCGATGGAACGCGACTATCTCAATCTGCGCCAAACAGAAACACGCTACCGCCTATTGTTCGACAATATCTCATATCCCGTATTTATCGTCGATGCGGCCAATCTTGAAATTGAACAAGCTAACTGGGCTCTGCATACGCTGGTCAATGCTGCGCCGGGCAGCTTGGATGGCAAAAGCTTTATTGGGTTGGTTGACGATGCATGCCGCGATTCTTTGGTTGCCTATATCGGTGCCGCAACTGTTAGCGACAGCCCCGATGGCGTGGAAATTAGGCTTGCAGGGCAGGAAAACAGCATCCGCTTGTCAATCTCGGCATTCAGACAGTCTGGAAAAAAATATCTGCTGGTCAATTTGGATGATGGCGAGCGCGAGATGCCGACCAAACCTTCTGATCGCTATGTTTTAGACGCGGTTGAGAAAATGCCGGATGCATTTGTTTTGGCCAATGAGAAACAAGAGATTGTCGTCACCAATCTCGCCTTTGCAGAACTTGTTCAAGCTGGCTCGATTGAACAGCTTATCGGCGTATCGTTGAATCGCTTTGTCGGGCGACCCGACATTGACCTCAACCTACTACGCAATCAACTTAAGGATCATCAAGACGTTCGCAATTTCAGCTCCATCGTCATTGATTTGAATGGCAGCGAGGAGCCAGTTGAGATTTCGGCGATTATGATTGAGCGTGACCAGCCCCTTTTCGGCTATTCTGTCCGCACGATCGGGCGGCGCGAGCGTGACCTGCCAAAGTCAGATCAAGAATTGCGCTCCGTTGATCAATTGACAGAGCTGGTGGGCCGCAAGCCGCTCAAAGAAATTGTCCGCGAAAGCACTGATTTGATTGAGCGCATGTGTATTGAGGCGGCATTGATCCATACTTCAGACAACCGCGCTTCGGCCGCAGAAATTCTTGGCCTTAGCCGTCAGAGCCTATACTCAAAATTGCATCGCCACGGCCTCGGCAATCTATCCGACAAGGAATAATCTTCGCGCAATGGCCCGAATGACGCATTGACTGTCCAAAAAATTTGACACCTGAAGATTTGAGGCATAGCATCTGCCGATGTCAAACTCGGCAATTCCAGTATCATCTTCGCGCGCCCCAGCGCTGAAAGATATAGTCGAGCTCACCAAGCCGGTAACATGGTTCCCGCCGATGTGGGCTTTTATGTGCGGCGTTGTGTCATCTGGCATTTCAATTGCCGAAAACTGGACGTTCTTGCTTGCGGGAATACTGCTAACCGGCCCCATCGTTTGCGGTACGAGCCAAGTCATAAATGATTGGTGCGACCGCCATGTCGATGCAATCAACGAGCCCAATCGCCCCATTCCTTCGGGCCGCGTCCCTGGTTTTTGGGGCGTGGGGATTGCTTTGACCGGAACCGCCATCTCGCTTGGCCTTGGGGCTGCGCTCGGTTTTTGGGTATTCATAGCGACTTGTGTCGCGCTCTTTTTCGGTTGGGCCTATAGCGCCCCACCCTTCAGACTGAAACGTAGCGGCATTTGGGGACCAGCAGCTTGCGGCTTGAGTTATGAGGGGTTGTCATGGTTCACTGGCGCATCAATTATGCTCGCCGCCTTGCCCAGTACAAATATCATCGCAGTGCTGCTACTCTATAGCCTCGGCGCGCATGGCATCATGACACTCAATGATTTCAAAGCCATCGAGGGCGATAAGGCAATGGGACTGAAATCCCTGCCCGTTATTATGGGTATCCGCCGCGCCGCGCTTACCGCTTGCGCAGTTATAGCTTTACCGCAGGTGGCTGTCATCGCGTTGCTGATCGATCAACAATTCATACTGTCCGCGAGCGTCGTCTCGGTGCTGTTACTGATCCAATTGGGCTGCATGGTCCGCCTGGTCCGCGATCCGAAAAAATACGCGCCTTGGTACAATGCCACCGGCGTCTTGCTTTATGTGCTCGGCATGCTTGCGGCAGCACTGGGGCTAGGGGGATATATATGACTGCAATTGTAAAGCATACCAGGATGGGATGGCTTGGTATCCTAAGGCTTGGCACGGTTCAGGCCGCAATCGGCGCGATGGTCATGCTGTCGACGTCCCTGCTCAACCGCATGATGGTGGTCGAATATTCTGTCGCAGCTGCCATCCCGGCTGCTCTTGTCGCTTGGCATTATGCGGTGCAGCTCAGCCGGCCATTATGGGGCTATAAATCCGACCTATCAGGTTACCGCACACCCTGGATCATTGGCGGCTTGTCTATCTTGTCCTGCGGTTCATTGCTTGCAGTCGATGCGACAATTATGATGTCGGCCCCTGATTGGGGATGGGGAACGGCGCTTTTGGCCATTGTTAGTTTTACAATGATTGGTTTTGGGGTGGGTATTTCTGGCACCACCCTCCTCGCTTTGCTTGCATCACGTGTTTCGATCGAACGCAAACCTGCCGCTGCGGCTATCAGCTGGACAATGATGGTCGCGGGCATTGTGATCGCCGCCGCTATCGCAGGTTCCTATCTCGACCCCTTTAGCGAGCCGCGCCTCGCGATTGTTTCCAGCTTGGTCGTTTTGGGTGCTTATTGCATTGCAATGTTTGCGCTGCACAACCTTGAAGTCAGCACCCCTCCTGTGCCCAAGCCTATTGCCACTGAAAAACCGCAGAGCTTTCCAGATGCATTGCGCGAAATATGGCATGAGAAAGAAGCCCGGCACTTCACGTTCTTCGTGTTCATTTCCATGCTCGCATATTCGATGCAGGATCTGATCATGGAGCCATTTGCAGGCTTCCTGTTTGAAATGACGCCCGGCGAGTCGACTAAGTTGTCGAGCATTCAGCATAGCGGCATTCTGCTTGGGATGCTCCTCGCCGGTGTCGGCGGCAGCCTATACACAAAGCGCTTCGGACAAAACCTCAAGCTGTGGATCGTTTTTGGCTGCGTTGGATCTGCGATCATGCTGCTGGGACTGTCATTTGCTGCAACTCAAGGCGTCACATGGCCGCTAAAAGCCAATGTGTTTGGGCTCGGCATGGCAAATGGCGTATTTGCGGTCGCTGCGGTCGGCGCAATGCTTAGCCTTGCCAGCGCAGGTCGCGCTTCAGGAGAAGGTGCGCGAATGGGTGTTTGGGGCGCTTCGCAGGCTATAGCCTTTGGGCTTGGCGGTTTGACAGGCGCCGTATTGGTGGACCAGCTTCGCACAATAACAGGGCAAGACGTTGCCGCTTTCCAAACGGTTTTTGCGATTGAGGCAGCGCTCTTCCTTATGGCTGCACTGGTTGCAACTGGCACCACAATGGTCTGGCCATCTTCCCAGCAAGAAGGACTAACAGCATGAGTACCGATCCCAATTTTGACGTCATCGTTGTCGGTGGCGGGCCATCTGGTGCAACAGCGGCGCATGATCTTGCTGTTCAAGGGCACAAAGTTATGCTGCTGGACAAAGCGGGCCGCATCAAACCATGCGGAGGCGCTGTGCCCCCTCGCCTACTGAAGGACTTTGATATACCCGACAGCTTGCTGGTCGCCCATGCAAACTCTGCGAGGATAATTTCGCCCTCCAACAAAAAGGTCAACATGCCATGCGGCGATGGCTTTGTCGGTATGGTTGACCGCGATATTTTTGACGAATGGCTGCGCAATCGCGCCGCAGAGACCGGTGTGACGCGTATTACCGGTAAATGCGAAGATGTTGTTGATCACCCCGATGGCAGCGCGACAGTGAGCTTTCGAGCAGATCGCGGATCCGAACTGCGCACCGTGACCGCGCGATGCGTTATCGGTGCCGACGGTGCCCGTTCAACAGTAGCGCAAAAGTGCATTCCAAATGGCGAAAACGTCAAATGCGTCTTTGCCTATCACGAGATCGTCAAAGTTCCCGAAAACACTGCCGCCGATTATGAGGCCGACCGCTGCGATGTCTTTTATCAAGGCCATCTTTCGCCTGATTTCTATGCCTGGATATTCCCCCATGGGAAAACAGCAAGCATCGGCCTAGGCAGCGCAAACAAAGGCTTTCCCTTGCGCGCAACCACGCAAAAAATGCGCGAGGAATTGGGCTATTCGACATGGGAAACGGTCCGTAAAGAAGGCGCGCCGATCCCCCTGAAACCGCTTAAGCGCTGGGATAATGGTAAGAATGTACTCGTCACTGGTGATGCAGCTGGCGTTGTTGCACCATCCTCGGGCGAAGGCATTTATTACGCCATGTATGCCGGCCGGATGAGCGCCGATGCAGTCAATAAATTCCTAGTCACAGGCAATCCTAGAGCGCTGAAGAATGCGCGCAAGACTTTCATGAAAGCGCATGGCCGCGTCTTCTGGATTTTGGGCGTCATGCAGCACTTCTGGTATAGCAGCGACAAACGCCGCGAGAGCTTTGTCAAAATGTGCGATGATCCAGACGTTCAGCGTCTGACTTGGGAAGCCTATATGAACAAGGAATTGGTCAGGCGCGACCCGATGGCGCATATTCGCATATTCCTCAAGGACACTGCGCACTTGCTTGGATTGAGAACGGTTAAAGCATGACCCGCAAATCCATTCTGCCGATCGCCATTGCAGCGGTATCGGCGTTTGCAGTCGCTGCGATTGGCGGCAGCATGACCGTAATCGATGAATGGTACTTCAGCTTGCAGCAACCGGCTTGGGTGCCGCCGCCCTATATGTTCGGTGTTATCTGGACCGCAGTCTTTGCGCTTATTGCCCTCGCAGGCGTCTTTGCTTGGGAAAGGGCGAACTCGCGCCGCGAGAAAGAAATGTTGCTAGGCATGTTCGCGCTCAATGGATTTTTGAATCTTCTTTGGAGCTTCCTTTTTTTCCGGCTTCAGCGTCCGGATTTGGCATTCTATGAGCTTATTGTATTTTGGATCTCGATTGCTGCGTTAATTGTCATTTGCGGCCGGTTCTCAAAACTGTCGAGCCTGTTGCTCATGCCCTATCTGATATGGGTCAGCATCGCAGGGGTTCTCAATTATGAAGTGGTGCGGCTCAATGGACCCTTTGGCTAGGTAGCGGCGGTGGAAGAGTTCTTCTCCAGTGGCCGCGCCGTGGATGTTGTGCTGGCTGTGCTTATTGCAGAAGGCCTATGGCTCAAGTCTCGGCGCAGAAACTGGGCCGACATACTGCCGGCTTTGATACCCGCTGTGTTGATGATGATCGCTCTGCGCGCAGGCATTACAGGCATGGCATGGCCGTATATATCGCTACCTTTAGCGCTCGCATTTCCGGTGCATCTTTATGATCTAAAGCGGCGCGGTATGCTCGACAGCCGCCAACGCTAAAGACCGACTAGCGGGCGACTATTGATTTTGACGAGATAGCCAAAGCGCATGGGGCACGCCTTGCTTCTTAGCCAAAGAAAAAGCCCGACCCATTTGAAGGAGTCGGGCTTTTCAAAACCTCGATATTGGCGCGCATTAATAATCCGGCGCATAGCCATGCTCAATGGCCCATAGGTACCAATTGTCGACCACCGTACCGGTCAACAGAATGCCGATACCACCGGTAAAGGTGCACAGTACTGCAAACCACCATGCCCAACGATGGATCGATTCCATCGTCGCATTAAAGCCCATGGTCCAGCGCCAGAACAAAGCTGCACGCTCAGATGCTGTGCCGCGGTCGGTAATCTGCTCCAATTCCCGCTCACCGCCGTAACGGCCAACCGCGAGGATCGTTGCCCCGTGCATGGCAAACAACAAGGCCGAGCCATAGAGGAACACAATCGATAATGCATGAAACGGATTATAGAACAGGTTCCCGTAAAGCAGCGAAAAATTGTTCGTCCATTCAAGATGCGAGAAGATACCGAATGGAACGGCTTCCGACCAAGAACCCATGAAGAATGGGC
>CAZTFZ010000019.1:0-2299 GCA_964613105.1 uncultured Porphyrobacter sp.
CGATACATTCCGCTTGTGTTGAAGCTAAACAAAGCCTCGCCCTGTGGCGTCACAAGGATGACGCCGCCATCACCGCCAAGCTCTGCCACTTCGCTTAGAACCTCGTCAATAATCACTTGCGTGCGAGCGCGCGGCAATGGTGTGGGTATGGGAATGCCGCCGCTCGTTCCGATAGAAAGCTCGCGTTTCTCCAATCTTAGCCGCGTGCAAATTTCTTGCGCGACCCCGACCCGGATAAAATACTCGCCCGCTCCTGTGGCCGAGACCGCGCAAGACCGGTTGTCAGCGTAAGTGCCCGCTCCAATCACAGGCGCATCACCAATTCTGCCCCAGCGCTTGCCCGTAAGACCGCCGGTCGATGTGCCCGCTGCCAAATTGCCGTCACCGTCAAGAGCCACCGCGCCGACGGTGCCGTATTTGTGATCCACATCCAATGCCGACAGTTCTTCGCTTTTGAGCCGCTCAAGCGCATCTTTGCGACGCTGTGTTTCGAACCACGCCGGATCGACGCTCTCAATCGCGTTATCTGCTGCAAAGGTCTCAGCGCCCTCGCCGCTTAGGAAAACGTGGCGACCATCGGCCATCACAGCTTTGGCGAGCAAAATCGGGTTTTTGATTGTAGTAACGCCGGTTACAGCGCCCGCCGATCGGTCGCGCCCGTCCATAATTGCCGCATCCAGCTCGTTGCGGCCATCCCATGTATAGACAGCGCCGCGCCCGGCATTAAACTTGGGATCATCCTCAAGCAGCACGATGACCGCCTCGACCGCTTCCAAAGCACTGCCACCATTCGCCAAAATTTCTGAACCCGCATTCAGCGCAGCTTCAAGTGCCGCTTCATAATCAGCTTTTTGTTGGGGCGTTATTCTGTCCGGATTGATGGTTCCAGCGCCGCCGTGAATGGCAATTGACCAGTTGAGCGCCTCACCCGAGGCATTTTCTTGAGCTTTTGCTATGTTCGCAGAGGTAAAAAGCTGTAAGGCGGCGGCGAAAGCGAGCAAAAGGGCGCTCGAGGGAAGTTTGTTCCTTAGGGTGATGATCGGCATTTGCTGGTCCCTTCATGCTTGGCTTTGCGAAATGACGTGCTATCCTGTCGGCAACGATGGATCAATATTAAGGGGGTTTTGTTATTATGGAATTGTTGAACAAATACAGTTTCGACACAGAACTGGCGATGGAGTATGCGCAAACCGCGCTTGCTGTTCTTGCCATTCTGGTCGTTACATGGGTCTTGGCGAAGATCGCCAAATGGACTTTCGCTAAGCTGGTTGATAATATCAGCTTCTTGCAACGCGACACCAGCGGCGGCCAATCGGTTGGCGCATCGCTAGGTAAAATCGTTTCGCTTTTCATCTGGCTTTTCGGCCTTATGGCGATCCTCAGCGTGCTCAAGCTTGATGCGGTTGCAGGACCAATCAACTCATTGCTCGACAACATCGTTGGCTTTGTACCCAATCTGATTGGCGCAGGCATCATGCTGTTCGTCGGCTTGATGATTGCTGGCATCGTTCGCGACATCGCGACCACCGCCATGCAAACCGTCAATCTCGACAAATGGGCCAATAAGGGCGGCGTTGATAACGTAACCGGTAACACCGCAATCAGCGGCACCATCGGCACCGTAATCTACGTGCTCATCGCAATTCCTGTTGCGATTGGCGCTCTTGATGTTCTGGGCATTGAATCAATTTCTGGTCCAGCGACCGAAATGCTGAACATGATCTTCCTCGCAATTCCGAACATTCTTGTTGCGGCAATCCTGCTTGGCATCGGCTATTTCATCAGCAAGTTTGTTGTTAGCATTCTGACCGAAGTGTTGGGCGGCCTTGGCGTTGATCGCGCTTTGGGTGGTTCAGGTCTTCTGCCAGAGGGCACAAGCGCTTCATCAGCGATTGCTCGCGTTGCACAAGTTGCCATCATCCTGTTCGCAGCCATCGCTGCAACCGAACAGCTTGGCTTCCCAGCACTGAACGTCATCCTTGGCGAAGTCTTGGAGCTTGGCGGTAAGGTTGTATTTGGCGGCGTAGTGATCGGCGTTGGCTTCCTCATTGCAGGCATGATCAGCAAGCTTGTTGGCGGTGCTGGCGGCTCAATGGCTGGCACCATCGTGCATTGGGTCACCATCGTGCTCTTCACCTTCATGGGTCTGAGCTACACTGGCATTGGCTCTATGATCACCGAGACCGCATTTAGCGCAATCGTGATCGGCATGGCTGTCGCAGGCGCCTTGGCCTTTGGTCTTGGTGGCCGCGAATGGGCTGGCCGTAAGCTGGAAGAGTGGAACAAGTCGAAAGGCTAA
>CAZTFZ010000019.1:2399-4355 GCA_964613105.1 uncultured Porphyrobacter sp.
AAAATCAGGGGCGCGAGGCATAGGTCTTGCGCCCCTTTTTTGCGCGGATAGCTTAATTCAAGCGGACACTTGGGTCACAAGGCCAAGCTGAACCCAGGAACCAAGCATTTGGCCTGCTTCGCCAACAGCTGCCTCTAGAAAGGCAGGATCAGGCTCTGCATGATTGGGCGCGCCATTTAGGGCGGCGATTTGAACCGCAAGATGCTCGCATAATGCGCCAAAGCCTTGCCCGTCCATCATTGCCTTGAGAGCCTCACCTTCGAGCCATGAGCGAGCCACAAAGACCGGCTGTTCTTCTTCGCGCCAGATTAGGAGCACTCCGGCTTCTTCTAGCCTTTGCGCTGGCTCATGCGCAGCATCCTCTGCGCTCAGGGCCAAATCGGCCCAGATAGGCGTCCACAAATGCTCTGTTGGCAACACGGTCATGCCGGGGAGAAATTCGAGCCTTAGGCTAGCCCAATCTTCCTCGCCAAAGCTGGCCGTTTCTTGACCGAATTGCTCTGCGGTCAATGGGCTTGCATCTTCGGCTCGAGCAGCGACCTGCATAGCCGCTTCGATGGCTGCCAGTTCCGCCAGATCAGGCCGCTCAGGATAGAGCGCTGCTAGCGTCTCAGCCAAATCCGCACCCACCTCTTCGATCGACCAACCCGCAGGGGGCCGCGCTATCAAATGGTTGATTGCCGCCTGACGAAAGGCGTCTTCGCCTGCAAGGTGACGCGTGCGTTCATAGCTTTCCATAATGCTATCAACCAAACGCGCTCGATACCCAGTGCGGTATATCGTCATGCCCGCCTGTTCGCGCTCGCCCCACTCGTCAGGCTTGTCGCGCCCTTCCTCAAGGATATGCGCCATAAATTCGCGCTGCATATCGGCCAATGTGGTCATTATTGAGCAGCGCTCTGAGCCGCCGAGCCGAGCGCCCGTGCCTGGCCCAACTCATCGAGCAATTCAGGCAAAGGCGGTATGGCATCGTCGCGCTCGATCATGACCGCGACATCGCCTAGATTTCCCGAATTGCTTAGGCCGCCAAACGCTTCGCTGAACAAGTCCCATACACCGTCGCAGACGGGCCGATCATGGGTATCCACCGCAATGCCATCTGTGCCGTCATTTTCATCGGGCGGTGTGTGGCCAGCAAGATGGATTTGGCGCACACGATCTAGCGGCAAGCCCGCCAAATAGTCTTGCGCCGACCAGCCGTGATTATGCGCGCTAACATAGATATTGTTGACATCGAGCAGCAGTCCGCAACCCGTCCGCGCTGCCATTTCCGAAAGGAATTCCCATTCGGTTAGTTCGTCTTGCGGAAAGGCCATATAGCTCGACGGATTTTCAAACAGCATCGCTCGGCCCAGAGCGTTTTGCGCGTGATCAATATTGTCGCAAACCACATCCAATGCATCGCGTGTCAGCGGCATAGGCAGCAAGTCGTGGCTGTTATGAGCGCTCGTCCGGGTCCAGCACAAATGATCGGACACCCATAAGGGCTCAATCCTTTGCGCAAGCCGTGCAAGACGCGCAAGATAGCCATCATCGAGCCCCTCAGCAGAACCGATCGACATCGACACGCCATGCAAGATCACCGGATAGCGCTGCCTGATTTCGGTCAGAATACGCAGATGTTTGCCGCCATCCGCCATGAAATTCTCTGAGATCACCTCGAGAAAATCGACTGGCACGTCATTTTCCAAGAAGTCAGCAAAATGCGGCTTTCGCAAGCCAAGCCCAAAGCCGGAAAAAGGGTCGATGTCGCAATTCTGTGCGGAAACCGCATGGCTAGCAGGGCGTTGCACCGCTGAACTGTCTGAAGAGAGGGCAGGAGAAGTCATTTGCGCACCTATGTGACCAAATGGTTGTAAAAGGGAAATGATCCGATGCAACTTCGGAGGGTGGGATGGGGTCTGCTGCACCGGATCATTGTGTATTTCGCTCTTATTATATATAGGGTTACACTTT